>JAUSMW010000079.1 GCA_030645815.1 Candidatus Saccharimonadota bacterium | reverse complement strand
CGTCGCATACACGCGAGACGTTAGATAAAATGTGATGAAATAACTATCAGGAAAAAATCGAGAAATGCAAAAAAGATACCTTGCCGACTTTGAGCGAATCCGCACCTTTTCCGACGCGTTACCAACTCAACGAGTAACTGCAGAAGATGGTGATTTTAAATGCCGTGGCAATGTTATGTGCGGAATCGCTCATCGAGCAGAGAATTTATTACGGCAAGGTATCATAGCTGACCCAACAACCGTCACTGAGATACAGGCATACATAGACTTCATCGGCCAAAAAGAATTCTCGATTTTTTCCACCCAGGAAGATATTGACGCGGTTAATCGAACCTTAAACCTGCTTATCCAAGCTCTTTCCTGAGATTTCATCACACTCTTCGCTTCGCTTGGGGGCGTTGCACTTTCGCTTAGATAGTAGGGGAGCAGTGTACTATCTTCTCTCACCCTCATCTAACTAGCGCATATCTGGCTTATGGCCTTGCAGGCCAACGCGCATATTGCTCGCACGGTTAGGGTACAATAATTGTACCGTGCGGCAACATCAGATATGCTTTACGTTAGGCGACATATTACTCAGGTACCAATAACCCATAGTCTTGATTACCTGCATGCAAGTTGTACAATACGAAACATGGCAGACGAAAAGTTAATCACACCGCCCGCGGAAGTTGTTGAAGCCATCAGTTTACCCAGGGACGTATGTCATATTTTAGTCTTAGTTGGTGACCTATCCGATAAGGCATGGTGTGCCGATGATCCTACTATGATCGGATGTCGGGCATTAGCCGGCGGGAGTGGGTGTTTACTCCGCGATACTGGGTTGTACCGCGAGGGTTCCACCGCGGGGTTTCGTATTGATAATCTCCAAACGGCTGGTTACAAAATAGAGTAACCTGAGCAATACGCCTTCACTCATTTCATTCGTTCGGGGGACGTTGCACTCTCATTCGGAGAGGATGGGGGTCATTTTCCTCTCCTCATTTCGCCCTCGCCTAACTACTGTATATCTGGCTCCCCCGCCGCGGCGGGGTCGGCCCATATCAGGCGGATTTGCGAGTATAATTCATTATAAATCCGCCTGACATCAGATATACAGGCGACGTTAGATGACATATATTTGTACTATTTGTATGTTTACGGGTCACTTTCTGTAACAGAAAGTAATTGTTTTAGGGGGGATAGCGCAAATCACATAAATACGATACAGTAACAATATGGAAGAAATACAACAAGTTCCGAATCAAAACCCACTAGCTCCTGTTCCTCCTCTTGCAACATACCCGATGTCTCAGCCAGCTCTCACAAGTAAAACACCTTGGATATTAATCTCTCTGATAGTTACTCTACTTGGAGTCGCTAGTTATTTTGGCTATCAGAACTTTCAGCTCAAGCAACAGTTAGCTCCCCAACTTCCAACTCCAACACCAGCTGTTATTAGTAGCCCAACACGAGAGAATGATGCAACTGTAGATTGGCAAACCTACATTGCAAAAGATAATAGCTTCACTCTTAAATATCCAGATGGTTGGTATCAGTATAATAATGGTGGCACAGGAGATTCATTCAGCGTGGCTTTTTCTTCTAAGCCTGAAGATTCAGATTTTGGATGGCGCAGTTTAGGAAATGATGATTTTGCATTTTCTATTCAAGTATCGCCCAATAAGCAAACAACTTACAATAATGGGTGGGACATCCTACAAGCTTTTCCAGTAGACAAAAGAACTATCGGACAACAATATAGCGACACTAAGGAAATTGCTACATTAACCAATAAAATCAACATAGATGGTGTTGAAGCTTTTGAGATTGAGCGAACACCTCCATCTACTTTCGAGGGTGAAAATTATTATATCCGAGAAATTTACTTTGTTAAAAATGACAAAATTTATATGCTCACTCCATTCGCTGGCAAAGGGAAAAGTA
>JAUSMW010000067.1 GCA_030645815.1 Candidatus Saccharimonadota bacterium | reverse complement strand
TATTGGCACAAATGAGAATATGGTTATACCCAGCGCAATTGAGGGTACATGAAATAGGGTAGGGAGGATAGCTTTTTTTGCACCATCCACAAATGTATCTGTTATTACAACGGTTTCGTCAAATAGGGGATGGATACTCATCATCCTCGCCCTCTCTATCTTTGTCAGACTAGCTAGGTTGTCATTTAGCGTACTCATGGCCTCGCGAAATGCTGGATTTTGCAAATAATACCTCGCCCCAACAGCCTCTGGTCGTCGTAACTTACCACATATAAATGCAACCCCATTTATTTTTTCCACTCGCCTGGCATATGCGGCTACTGCCATGCTGGCACCCGCGCTGGCACCCATTAGTGATACTACATTTCCCTGCTCATAATTATCGTCTATTAGTTGCAATAGGTTTTCTAGCTTTTCCGAAAACGATATACCATCAGCCCAGTTTGATTGAAATAATATAGGCTGCACACCATATATTTGCCATGCACTAATAGCTAGCTTTTGAAAAGCTGGGTTGGCATCGTTGAGGCCAGTCACATAAATAATGACATGTTTTTGTATACTACTCACCTTTAATACCATCGTCTTTTCTTTATAGCATCTACATTTTCTAACACAATAACAGATGGGTGAGTGGAGAAAGTGGATTGTCTAACTAATAAGTATTTTAAAGTTTGTATTTTTCTAAAAATATTTTCAACGGCAAAAAATACAGCATCAAAAAGTGATGTATTTTTATTATGGAACAAAAATAGAACATAATTTTTTTTTGTCATTTGATATTTTCCTTTGGATAATCATGCCAGATTCGCGCTGAAACAACATCACACACATGACAAAATGCCGCCAACGGACCTTGGACTCTTTTGCCATGCCTATAATCATCTCCCTCGCCTTCGACATATTTCAGGCCATTTACTTCTTCTGTATTGAGCTTGAATTTATACTGAGTAATGAGCTTTTCTTGGAACAATTTATCACTTTTTGTGGGTCGTTTTTGTACCCAATCGAAGGCTTTTAACTCTTTGCCTGTGGCGTTCTTGAACGGTTTTTCACAATCATGTAGAAATAGAACCAAAAGCGCCGATGACAAGCTAAATCGTAGTTTACGTTCAACATTTAAAGTCTCGTAAAGTGTGTATGCTAGATTCATAACTTCTGTTATATGGTCTGCATAGCCGCCAGACCAAGCCTGGTGCGCACCTGTAGAACCGGGAGTTTCAGGTAAGTGTTTTTGCAAGTCAGCCCATAAGACTTGAGCTGGCTGACGATTTGGCAACTCTATACTTTGTAACATATCTTCCACAGTTCTATCCATATCTTTATCATAACAAAAACAGACGGCATATATCCGTCTGTTGATGATTATTTCATGGTAGCAGCGACAAGAATTGAACTTGTGACCTCAGGCTTATGAGTCCTGCGCTCTAACCAACTGAGCTACGCTGCCGCGTTAGGGTCGAGGATGATTATAACAGATGTCAATCATGTGTTGAAGAGGGATAGCGGGCTAAAGCCCTTTCCAGCTACAGTCATGCTCGAAGTGAACTTCTGCGCGTGACTTTACTACAACGAACCCTCGCTTTAAATTGTCTAGAAGGCAATTTGCTCGGGTACTAATCCCAGGCACGAAAAAAGTCGAGCAAATGCTCGACTGTCTTCGTGGCGGAGGAGGAGGGATTCGAACCCTCGCACCAGGTTTCCCCGATCTAACGATTTAGCAAACCGTCCCCTTAAGCCACTTGGGTACCCCTCCATATCTACTATGTAAATATGCTAAAAGATTATACCACATGTATTAGGGGTGGGGGAGTGTCCCCTACCGCTACCCTACTCTTCAATTTCTAAAACACCAACTTCTTGGTGACGTCGAGTTATGAAGCTCTGCAACTGGTCTGTTGTGCGTGCTTGATTCCACGTATCTAGTGCCAAAACTTCTGATAGAGTTACGGGTTCGATACCATCTGATGTCGTTTCCATTTTGTTTGCAACCTTTTTGTTTTATTTATTTGGTTATGTCTATATTCGCACATATTCGCTAAAAAGTCAATATGGTTATGGTTGTATTTTTGACTACCGTAAGCGTTTTGTGATAACATATGGGGTGAAAACTCTATAAAAAGAAAAACGATTAAAAAATGATTAATGCTTCCCCTATTTTTGTCATCGCCTTCGCTGGTTTATTGCACGCGAGCTTTCAATTAGGTGTTGCTCTACTGACTATGCTCAGCGGTCATTCATTGGGTTCGCATCGGTCTTTTCACAAGCTTATGCGACTAAATGTTGCATATTTATTCGGCGCTAGTACTATAACTATTCTGTTGTTTTGTGGCTTGGCATACCTGACACTTTTAGGTTACAGTACATTTTCGCAACTAGCTTGGCTGGTGCCAGCAATTTTGAATATGGCAATAGGACTAAGCGTCATAATATTTTATTATCGTCGTTCAAAAGGTACTGGATTGTGGATACCACAGACAATGGCAGATTACCTCAGTAAAAGAGTCAAGAAAACCGACCATACCGGTGAAGCATTTACACTCGGAGCTGGGTCAGTTCTAGCAGAAACCCCATTTCTGATTGGTCCGCTATCCGTTGCTATTCTGTATACCCTGTCCGCTGATGGTTCTGACATGCAAGCTATCAGTATGTTGGTGTATTGTTTGATTGCGCTATCGCCTCTGTTAATAATTGTTGCGCTAGTTGGTTCGGGACAAAAAATCAGCAAAATACAGAGATGGCGTGAAGACAACAAACTGTTTTTGCAATATGCCGCTGGTAGCGGACTGGTAATACTAGGAACTTTTGTATTTGTCGACCAATTTTTGGGAGGTAATCTATGAACTCGTACGTAGTTAAAAGTGGAGGTCTACATGAAAGTGAGATATTTGACCCATTAAAACTGCATGGCTCGCTAATGGCTGCTTGCTTGGCTGTGCGCTCACTCGAGGGTGAAGCTCATATGGTGGCACAAAAAATCACCGAAAAAGTTATAGACTGGCTAGATACAAAGACAGAAGTAACAAGTGATGACGTACGACGAGTGGCTGCTAACGGTCTGCAGGTCTATCAGCCAGAGGCGGCGTATATATACGAAACATACAAGGACATTTTGTAAGGAAAAATATGGCAAAAAAGATTTTTGATTATGACCTACTAGTTATCGGATCCGGCGCCGGTGGATCTATTGCTGCCGGCTTGGTTGCGCGACAAGGAAAGCGTGTCGCATTAGTCGAGTCGAATGCGCTAGGTGGTGACTCTGCTAACTTTGGTGATGTTCCAACGGGGGCAATGTTAAATGTAGCCAGAATATACAGTGAAGCAAAAGCTGCCGGTCGTTTCGGTATACGATCAAACACAATTGGCTATAACTACCCGACTATCAAGGCCTGGAAGGAAAAGGTTGTCACTAGGACTAGTTCGGGTGGTGGCAAGCGATATTATCAATCACTAGGCGTTACTGTTATACCAGGTTTGGCACATTTCATTAGCCCACATGAAGTCAGTGTTAATCGTCGTCATATTTCGGCTGAACACATATTAATTGCCAGTGGCGCAGATTGGTCTCTACCAAAAATTGCCGGTTTAGATAAAATCAAATACCTAACTCCTGCTAGCGCTCTCGAGCTGATACGTCCACCGAAAACTCTGTTTGTAATCGGCGGTGGTTCTGTTGGACTAGAATTTGCACGTTTGTTTAGTGCATTTGGTAGCAAAGTAATCGTTGCCGACATTGCACCTCGCCTGCTGCCACGCGAAGACCAAGAGTCTGGCAAGTTAGCTGCGAAAGTTTTGTCCGAGCAATACGGAATAAAAGTGCTGACTGAAACACGAGTTGTACGAGTCGCCAAAGAAGCTGTGGCAACGCGCGTAACTTTCCTACGTGGTCGCGAAGAACATTCGGTTAAAGTCGAAGCGGTCCTACTGGCTGCGGGTAAAACGCCGCGAGTAGATATAGGACTAGAGAACGCTGGTATAGAATATTCACCTAGCGGTATCGAGGTGAATGATTATTTACAAACCAGCGCAAAACATATATTTGCGGCAGGTGATGTATTGGGTGGATTTGGGCTAACTCATGTTGCATTGATGGAAAGTCGAGTTGTCGCACATAATATATTGAACAAAAGCAAGACCTCACCGAGCTATCACAGCATACCACGGATAACCTACATAGAACCTGAAATTGCCTCTGTCGGTATGAGTGAAGATGACCTAATCAAACGAGATTTATCGTACAAAAAAGCTGTGGTACCACTAGGTATCGTTGGGCGTGCCGTTATAACTGATACTCGTGATGGTTTCGTGAAAATATTGGCTGACAAAAAAACTGGTCGCCTACTAGGCGCAACCATTGCCGCACCATCGGCTGGCGAGATGATACATGAGCTAACATTAGCTATACAACACAACCTAACGGCTAGTGATGTCGCCAATACTATGCATGCGTTTCCGTCATGGGCAGAGGCTGTGCGCATAGCTTGTGCAAAAATTTAGCCTTCTTGCTCTAAATTCTCAAGCACAATTTTCATAGCATCAGCTACGCTTACCCTTGATAATGATTGCAATGTTTCCGGAGCAAGTCCCATATCGTCAGCAATATTTTCTAGCGTACTACCTGTAGGTAAGCTTTTGCCTGTTATCCAGCTGCTTACTTCAGTTTGACGTACTCCGATATGATCTGCAAAATTATACTGGTTTTCATGTTTACGCCTTGCATAGTCCCTAACTACAGCAGAAAACATTGATTCACTATTTGGATTATGTTTTGTCATAAAAGTCCTCAAAGCTCTATTTAATATTTAATATATATTATAACATAATTATTAATATATTACAATACTAAATACAATATCACTTTTTTTAGATTTTTGCAAAAGTAGTTGTTGCACAGAAGCCAAATAACTGATACAATAGTCAGACAAACGCCGCGGGGTGGAGCAGTCTGGTCAGCTCGTGTGGCTCATAACCACAAGGTCGTAGGTTCGAATCCTACCCCCGCTACCAAGAGAAATTATAAAATACCTAGTCAAGCGCTAGGTATTTTTGTTACTAAAAAAGAAATTCAACCATGATTGAAAATTGCTAATAGTAGATATGTCACGAGATTTATTAGCATTGGTAGTCACGGTGTCGCTCGCTGTATTCGCTGGCAAAATAATCATGTGCTCACCAGGAGCAGCCTTGCCAAATTGCTGCCTAGCCTGCAGTTCTAAAAATTCATCACTCGCAAAATAGGTGTTTTCTAGCTGTAATGTATCAGATTCTAATCTACTCTCCTCTACCGTAGAGCGTAAGATATCAACTTGTCGTTGCAACACATAGTTGTTTTGCAAAGCGCCCATAGTGCTCCAGATGAAACCAATAGCCATCAATATAGCAGCTAGTAGCACAATATTGTCGAGTGTGTAGTATTCTTTGACTAGATGACGAATGGTGTGGATATTCATAAGCTATATCTATTGTATATCATAAAAAGTAGAAAAGCCCGCGCTGCAACCGAGAGATGGGTCTCGGCGCAGCACAGGCTTGAGTGATGAAATAGCGGCTGATATAGCTAGCGAGAGTTTGTAACGAGGCCACTAGCCTCTGACCCCCGTAAGCCCCGCGGCTCACATCACTTTTGGCGAACAGTGAAGTTCGGATATCGGAAGCTATTTGCACCCACATGAGAGAAGCTGACCAAAAAGATGAAAACCAGCTTCTCGTGGTAGCGGCCGACGTTCCACTGTCGTCATGCCATAAGTATATATAAACATGCCTAATTTTGTAAACCAAGCCCCAAGGCTGTTTGCAAAATTAAAAGGAGGATTAGCGAAAAGCTACAGACAACATAACACAAGTTTACTTTTGTTCTGTTGTCGAAAGCTGATAGCTTAATTCGACGCCGTGGTGGACTTAGTTAGATTTGATTGGAACCAAGTCTATGTACAGTTTAACAGATGGTACCGCTCTCTCTCAATGCTATCAATAGAACAGGGGTTACTACGTACCAGCCACATATAGAACCATTCTACTAAACTGCTCCGCTATGCTTTTTGTTTAGATACTTTTCATGAAGGTCGACAACTCGATGATTGCGTTCAGTTATATCCTTGAGTAAAGGTTCGAACATTTGTGTAACATCCTTGTCCTGCAAGCTATCTATATAAGCTACTAGTACTCTACTGAGTATACTTGTAGCGGTAGTGGCAACATGAGGTCTAGTTGGAGGTTCATCATTATTGGGATAAAACATTTCATCGCTATACATGAGGTGATGTTTAAACAGGTCAGTCCAAGTGCCATGAATTTCTGCTGAGCCTGAGCGGTAGCCAACATAGACGGTTGGACCGCCTAATAGCATTACTCGTTCCTCAAATTTGGGAAAGCCTATTTTACCTCTCGGTGGAATAGAATCGAGTGAGGTTATTCCTGCAGCTGTAGCCGTCTCAAGAATAGATTCTTCCATACGCTTTTCTATCTTTAGTACTTTTCCGCCTCTTTTCTTTATGTTCTGATTTATCTGTTTCATTATTTCTTTCTCAGATACTAGACTATCCTGAATATACTTCAGATATCTGTCACCCGAACCGTCATCGTGCAAAAGATAAACAAGAGTGGCTGCTGTTTCAAGCATTTGTCTAGATATGCTCAGTTGACCATAGGTTTCGTTGTTACTAATGTCTCGTATCAATAGTTTCATGAGTTTGGAGAGCCTAACAATCATAGCCATGTCGATGGTTTGACTTAGATTAGTTGCTGGTAGTCTGGGTTTGAGGTTAGAAATAATAACACTCAAAACTCCACACTCTTGAGCTAAATAGAAAGCCGCCTCTACAAAGACTCCTTCACTGGTCGCTTTTTCAAGTGCCCCCGAGTCTGGCTGAAAGCGTTCAGGTAGTATATCTTCTGGCGCCATAGAAATGTACTTTCTTCTTTGAGTTATTCGTTATGATGAGTGATAAAGACCACCATCCTAGTTTTTTAAATTGTGAAATCGGACGTGTTTGTGAAAGTGTTGCTGTTGCTTTTTGCATAGGCACCTCCTTTCTTTCGCGTTGGATTGTCAATGTAAAGTTCACTGGAATCGGAATTGAACCGAAATTTATCACTAGTCATAACTAACAACTTTATATCTTTATTATAGCATAAATGGCACACGAATGGAATGGTGATTATGCTTTTTACTACCCTGTTAGGAGTTACTTTTGCTTCCAAACTTCTCGCGTCGAAGAAAACCTGAAAATGAGACTGCATCAATATCGAATTCTTTGCAAATATTCGGTATTTTTGGGCGTCTCTTGCTAGGAGTTTGAGTCTCGCTTTCAAGACTGATAACAGTTATTTTCATTGAATCTGCCAAAGTTATTACAGCGAGGTCGCCTAAATAATTCTTCGTTGTACCGTAGATGGAATATTCTTTTAGAATGCGCTTTGCTGAGACAAGTTGCTCATCCTCCTCAACATCAACGAACATATATTTGTGCTGCTTCAACCAAACTGCCATTTCAGGAATCACATCACACCAAGCAAGCAGTTCTATTTCTACTTGCTTCGGGGCTATGATAATACCTCTAGCGATTAGGTCTTCCAGAAATTCCCACTGTGGCTTAAAAACATCACTACCGTAAAATTCATTCTCTGTTTTTTTCATAAAACTAACGATGACATTTGTATCTATACAGTACCGTGGTTTTTCGAGTAAAGAAGTTTGCCTATTCATTTCGCTGTCCTGCTAGAAGTGTTGAGAAGTTCAGTTTTAAATCTATCCACTGAATATTCACCCACCCCTAACAGGACACTTGCATCCGTTCGACCAATCGCTCCTTCTGACAAAGCGCCAAAGACATTTTGAGCATATTTTTTACCAACAGCATTAATTTTAGTTCTGTAGTAATTGCCGCCACTAGTTTGTTTTTTTCCTTTGCGTGTACGTCTTCTTGTTTCTAGTATGGAATAACTTTTGTCCAGTAACATACCAACCCCATTGAGGCGTATCATTAGAACTGCCTGACTAACTCTAAAACGATGGCTAAGGTCTTTTATGACCTCTTCGTCCTCATCAATGTTACCTGAGAAATTAAAGCCTTCTAGCTCACGCCTGAGTAACTCGTCTGGTAGTAAAACTTTGGCTGCAAATTCATTACAGTAGTGTTCTATGGTGCTATGTTCATTCAAATCACAGATACCCGCGGTCTTGAGAAGAATATGACAGTACTCATGTAGAATTGAAAATATTCGTGCATAGGGTGTATCTTTTGTATCGACAACCATAATTGCATGGTTGTTTTTCGTTAGACTAAAGGCGCGTATTGTATCATCTTCAAGCCTTCGCTGAGAGACATAGACCCCTTTAGCTTGTATTGATTCAGCCCACATTCTCAGAGCCTCATACTCGTCTTTAGTTGCTAGTTGAGTTGTTACATTTATACCTAGGAACGAACGAATTCTTGTTACAACATCTGATAGTTCCATTGATGTATCTAGTGTGAAATTAGGTCTTTTTATTTTATCATCAGGAAACAACTCGATTGCCGTATCCAACATGAAGTTGGCAACTTGAAGTTCATCTATTATATCGGCTGATACTGGAACCTGTTGGTTAGAGTGTGTGCGATTATCCTGCCCTTTATTAGGTAAAGTCTCAACTTCATCAATCAATATGTATGACCAAGGTTTTTTGAAATATTTTGCCAAAGTTTCGATGTCACTAAATTCAATTTCTGTATCTTCCGTTGTAATAACAGACAGGTCAACAGACATCTTGAGAGTACCTTCTAGGTCTTTTACATTTTTATTTCTATTAGCGAGCATACTCTTTAAACGTGCTGAGCTCACTGTTACTTTTGCCATATACCTAGTATATATCAGTCAACTGAAGTGGATGCCTTTTTAATTACTGCCCCACCTGATTTCATGAATCTCATCGCCTCATTTAAATTGTGTTCTGTGATTTCTTCCTTGAAGTCACTACTAGTCTTTTCCGCTCTTTTAATCAGTTCCTCTGGTGCCATAAAGTCTCCATTTACGTATAGACCAGTTCCACCCCTTCTAGCTTCTCGTCTTTGACCCATTCTCTCTAGTTTTTCAAATAACACATGTACTAGGTATCCACTAGCAAAGAGTGCTAAGAAGATATACACACCTATGACGACTAAACCGCCCCCTATAGAAAATACATTTAGTATTGAATCAAACATTTTGCTCCATCCTTTCCTTTGTTATCAGTGCCAAAATTGCTGCAAACAAAAAAGCTCGCCGCAGCGATGACCGAAGTCACCCATAGCCGTTTCCAGCTATGACCATCAAGAACAGTGCTCTGCGACGAGCTTTCTATTCTTGATGGATTTGAATTGACCATGCTATCCGTTGAGATAGTTTAGGCCGCAGTGGTATTCCACTTGGTTATAGTATACCTGTTATTTTCAAATGGTTATAGCATTGCAAAATATACTATAATGTTGCATAGATTCAGTTTGTTTGCTATAGTTAGACATATACATTGAGAGTCCATAGCCCTTACTGCACTGCAGCGGCTCAACCTCGAGAACCCCCGCCATCATGGCAAATCGGCTGCTAGGAGCACTTACCGATACTAACGCAACTAACCGTTGCTGGTATTGGAGCTTCTATGCTAAACCAAAAACCTCTACTGAGTATTCAACATGCTAGACGAATACTTGGAACCGCTTCAAAGAAGTACTCTGATGAACAACTTCTCCGTATAATCAATTGTATCGATACAATAACTGATGTGGTACTTGAAAATATAGATGGTTCAAAAATCAAACGTGGTGTTGATATTGTAACCAAAAAGGTACATACTGGGTTATAGGATGCAAAAAGCGATTATATATACACGAGTATCGACTGATGAGCAGGCTAAAAATGGCATTAGCTTACAGAGACAAGAGGTTGAAGCCAAAGCCTACTGCAAAGCAAACAATATAGAAGCTGTGGAAGTTTTTTGCGATGCTGGTGAATCGGCCAAGACTCTCGATAGACCTCAGCTGCTAGCCTCTCTTGAGTTTTGCAGAAAGCACTCAAAAGATATCGATTACCTTGTAGTCTGGAAGATAGACCGATTAGCACGCCAAACACAAGACCACCACACCATAACTGCAGCTATAACGAAGATGGGAATTGAGCTTCGTTCAGTTACTGAGAATATAGGCTCTAACCCATCAGGTAAGTTCATGGAGGGTATGCTTGCCCTTATGTCTCAGTTTGATAACGATGTACGTACGGAAAGAGTTCTAGGAGGTGTCAAGACAAGAACTGAAGAGGGAGGGTGGACACACATTGCACCGTTGGGCTATCAGAATATCAAGGATATAGAAAGACGACCTACTATAAAACCAGACGAAAAGGCTCCCCTAATTGCAAAGTGGCTCAGAGAATTTATCAGAGGTGGATATACTCTAAGAGAGATGAATCAACTTGCCTATGATATGGGCATCCGTTCAAGACAAGGAAAACGTGTCTCATACCAACAAACAATCAATATTCTACGTAACCCAATATATGCGGGCATAGTAAAGACGAAATTCATTGATACACCTGTAAAAGGTGTTCATGAGCCTCTAATTACGCTAGAAGAGCATGAGGAGATACTAGAGCGACTAGATAAGCGAAAAAAAGGTAACCCCGCTAAAAAACCCCTAGAAGACTGGCGATTGAGAGGGTTACTGATATGTGCAGATTGTGGACACAAGCTCACTGGTAGCTCACCAAAAGGACGTGTTAAACGTTATCCTATGTATCACTGTGTAAAGTGCAAAGTTAAAACAGTTGGGCACCGTGTTAGTGCACCACGAGATAAACTACATCAAGAGTTTGAGCAAATACTAGAGTCTATCTCACCAACTGATGACACTATGAAGCTATTTAGAGAGCTGGTTGTACTAAAATGGAATGCAAGACACATTGAGCAACGTAAACAGCTCAAAGCAATGAATCAGGACTTAGAAAAATTGCATACTAAAAAACAAAGGGTATTAGATTTATTTATTGAGGGCTCCCTTTCTGTAGATGAAAAGCAATCAGCCCTTACAAAGACTGAAGCAGATATTGTTGGAACCGAGATAAAAATTGGTCAGTTAAAAAGTGATAGTTTAGACACAGAATCACTCATTGACTTCAGTATCAACATGCTACAGAACGTGCCTAAATTATGGCGTTTAGCTAACCATGTAGACCGTCAAAGACTGCAAGAGTTAGTATTTCCCGAAGGAATTGTCTATAACTTTGAATCAGGATTTGGAACCGTGAAAACAGGTGAATTATATCAGTTAATTAATCAAATTACGCAAATTAATGGTGAAAATACCAACGTGGTGGGGGTGGTTGGATTTGAACCAACGGCCAATCAGTTATGAGCCGACTGCTCTAACCACTGAGCTACACCCCCGTGGTCACCAAAATATTATAACAGATAAACAACCTTTTATACTTCGTGCTAATGTGCATTTTATATTCGAGTAGTGAGTGAATCGTATCTAGTAATACGGTGAACGAGCCACGCAGAATAAAAGTGCAGGAGCCAAAGGGAAAAGGTTGTTACCTATTCCCAGCGGAATACTTTGAAAGCAATGGCATATATAACAACCATCCAAATAGCCATCAAACCAATCTGCGGACCGAGCTCAAACAAATGCTTGCCTTCGGTTGTGATCAAACGTATGCCATCGATAACTGGTGTCAGTGGCAAGAATGCTGATATATTTTGTAGCCATTCAGGCATGAGGAATCGTGGAAAGAATGTGCCCGATAGGAACATCATAGGGAAAACGATGATGTTTGTCAGAGGTGCAGCTTGGCGCTCGTTCTTTGCCCAGCCACCTAGTGCCAGACCGATGCCTAGTATCAATGTAATGCTAAATATGAGGAATAGCACCAGCTCGACATAGTTACCTACTACCTTGAGGTGGAAAACTAATATGGCGACAATGAACATGATAAACAGTGCGAGCAAGCCAACAATTGCCTGCCCTATCATTGTTGATAGGAAATACTGCCAAACCTTTAGTGGTGTGGTGCTGAGGCGACGCAAGATTCCCATTTTCTTTAGCTCTGGGAAAACATTGACTGGACCAAAGATTCCCATACCGATAATTGCAAAGCCTAATAGCCCAGCAAATGCATAATCAAATGGTGATAGGCTTTTTTGTTTTAGCTCGTTGGATGTAACGACGAACGGTGTTTCAGTCTGCACAAACTTGCTATTGATTGCCTTGAATTGGGCAGACAATATAGATGAAAGCGCCTGGCCTGATGACTGATTGTTTTGAGTATATTGGACTTCTGCTTTACCGCTAGGATATTGTTGGCCAGATTGTATGTCACCAAAGTTTTTTGGCAAAATAATTGTCGCGTCTATCTGAGATTTGGTCATTTTGTCTTTGGCTTGGCTCAGAGTTTTTACATCTTTTTCAACCTTTAATACATCACCTTTCGAGGCATTTTTGACAAAATCTTTTGCAAACTGACTGTCAGAATTGTTAATGATAGCAACTCGCATAGAGATATCCCCACTACCACTATTGAGCCCACCAAATACAAATAGGAAGATTAGTGGGAAACCAATTGTGAAAAAGATAGCTAGCTTGTCACGGAAAAAACGCCTGGTGTTGATATTTACAAACGCCAAAACTGTATATAGAGATTTATTCATTGTGCAACCCCTTGCCAGTTAGGTCGATAAAGACGTCTTCGAGGTTGGCCTGTTCGACATGTTGGTCTTTTTTAAAACCACGCTTTAGTAACTGTTTAATCAAGTTCTTTGGTGTGTCTAGAGCAATTATCTTGCCGTTGTCCATGACGGCTATACGGTCGCACAACACTTCGGCTTCGTCCATATAGTGAGTGGTCATGACGACACTGATGCCTTTGTCACGTACCTGTTCTATGAGCTCCCATAGATTTCGTCTGGCTTGCGGGTCGAGGCCAGTTGTAGGTTCGTCTAGGAAAAAGACTTTTGGACCGTGCACGAGGGCTGTGGTGATTGATAGACGTTGTTTTTGGCCACCAGATAGCTCCTCGACATAGTTACTGGCTTTTTCCTCTAGACCAACATCTTTTAGAAATTCCATTGGGTCGACACGCTCACCATATGCAGCTGCAAACATCTGTACAACTTCTGTTAGCTTAGTCTTGTCTTGAAAGGCTGGTGTTTGCGGCTGCACACCGATTAAATACTTGATTGCATCAGGGTCTTTGGCAACATCTATGCCGTCTATAATTGCTGTCCCACTATCGATTGGACGAAGTGTCTCCATCATCTCTAGTGTCGTAGTCTTGCCAGCACCGTTCGGACCTAGGATGCCGAAAATCTCGCCTTTTTTGACTTCAAAACTAACACCATTAACGGCCTGTTTGTCCCCATAACGTTTTTTGAGGTTTTTCACCTTTATCATCGAACTCATTGCAATCTATTGTACCATCGTCAAGTTTCGCTTGAAAAGAGTTGACAGAAGGTATTAAAAGTTATAAAATACTAATAACTGAATAACAATTCGCTGGGCACGATTGTGTGTTTAGCGTAACTTTTAAGGAGTTAGAGTGAGTGATTCACTGTTTCACGGGCTGGTGATTGGTGGTCTGGGCTTAATTGTCTTGATCCTGATCGTTGGACTCGTGAAGATCAAGGGAGAAATCCAGAGCTGCTACGACGGTATTGAGAGCTACCTGCGCAGTACCTTCTTAAGCAACCTCACCTCTGTCATCAATGATCCTGGTGACAAATACTGGCAGAAGTTTGGTGAGCAGGTCTGGAGCGCCATAAATGCCGAGTTCAATGAGGACTTAAGCGGCCGAATGGGCGGCAGGGTCAAGAAGAGCCAGAAAGACCTGGAGAAAATTCTGCTGATGGTTGCCTTGTTGACCTCGGCCGAAAAGCTGGCCTTGCCCTACCACGGCATTGACATGCTGGGTTTGGACGAAAACTTGAGTAAGAAGCTCAAGGGCGCACAACTCATCACGATCTACAAGCTCAACAACTGGCTGAAAAACGACACTGCTGAAAAGCAAATCACTGGGATTGGCACCAAAGAGATCAAGACGATCCAAAAGGCTGTCGACAAGTACTTCGACGAGTTCACCCTGGTCGCCGTGCCCTAGGTCAGTCGCCCTCTCTCAACGATTTTGTTGAGAGAGGGTCACGACCGACTCCTTAAAAAAACCCCGCCCACGGCGGGGCTATTTTTTTGCACCAAAAAGCCCCGACTTTGAGGCCGGGGCGTTTTTAGCACCTTTTTGTTTGTCCCTAGTCTAACGCAATGTAGCTAGTCAGAGCAAGCAAAAAATGATGTTATTTTTTCTTAAGTGTCAAAAATCCGTTACGTGGGTTTTCTTGAACTACGCGGTCGTTTGGTAGGTCACATGGTTCACCCTTTTCGTTCTTTGGTTTTTTAGCAAAAAAGTAGATTGTGTAGTTTTTGCCACCTCGCAGTTGTACACTTTTGTTGTGCAAGTAATAAGTTACACCTTTTGAATTTGTGTGGCTGTAGTTTGCCATAGTCTCTCCTCCTTAATAAAATTATCGCTACGAGATCTAGATTAAACCCCCAGGCGACAGATGTCAACACTTTAGAGCACTTTTGCGCGTCTCTTTACGATAAATCTCAATGTATAGAGCAAGATTAACCTCAGTAAAATGAATAATGTAAGGATAAGCCCTATCAGTACAGAAAGTCCGGCAAAATCCGGTGATATTAATGGTGATGCAAAGTTATAATGATAGTTTTCAAGCTTTGGCAAATTAGCGCTTTGTTGGTTGGCTGGTAACTCGGAAACAGCATTTGCGACACACTGTACATAGTCATTGCGAAACGAAGCTGTACCACCCTGAAAGCGTGCCCGGCAGTCTATCGCAGCCTTTTGATACAGGTCACTGTTGGTATTGTGAGCATTTGCAGCATTTGCGATAGCCTGATCATAATCACGCTGATAAGTGTTTTGTAGTAGTATTCCCTTGCCCATGTCGCTGTTCATATGAGATGACACATAGTTTTGTAGCTGGGTGAGTTGTTTTTTTGTATTTGTATTGTCCAGTTTTTTATCAGCCGCTAAGACTTCTTTGCGTTGATTGACCATACCAATATTGTTGAGCCGTAGTAAAGTCGCAGCGATAAAACCCACCAAAATTAATAGCAATACTAATTGCCAGGTTTTTGCTTTTTTGAGCCAGCGAATGGTATTTCTAGCTGAAAAGCGATCTTTTTTTGGCGCCCACCTCTTGTACATAATTACCTATGATTATACACGATGGATAAAGCGAGTCAGGACACCACGACGGTAAACCGCTGTGGTATGCAGCATTATTAACAGTAGAACTGGCGCCAGGATGAGGTATATACTCCTCAAGGCATGCTGATCAGTCATAAAGCTCAAAAGTATCGCTAGTGTTAACACTGAAATTGTATCACCAATAACTAACATCGTTTCCATAAGTGTTATATATATAATCCTATAGCCGGGTAACCCATCCGCAGTATCAAAAATACCTCGTAAAGCTGGTAACATGTATCCTGTTGTCACAACTTCATTGGCCACATTAACTCCCGCAACTTGAAAAGGTGTGGATATGAAATATCTAGATAAATAAACCAGAGAATCACCTACAACGCTAATTTTCAAAAGAGTTCTACCTTTACGATTATCAACTAGTTTGCCGTATATGTAAGAAATGCCAATTGATGCAAACAATGCAACTGAACTGAGAATCCCTAGTTGTAGATAGCTAGAGTTGCTGACAGAGCCGAATATGACAATAACAATGAAAAGATTCCACAACAAACCAGATGCGTTCATATCTAGACCCGCTGCTATTTGTGCGAGCATAGGCTTCCACGCTACCTTGATATTAAAGTGTCGCAAGGTAATTTTTTGATGCACCTTGACCGGCTCGCTGGTAAAGAAAAGCGGCAAAGTAGAGCTCATCATCAAAAATCCCGCAAATAACATCATAATGATTGGACCGAAAAGTAAAGCTACTACCCCACCTAGTATTGGACCGAGGGCTAGCATCACGCGTTCTATAATCTGCATCAATCCTAGTTCTTTGCCAGAGTGTTCGGTATGTTTAACTTTGGAAAAATCAACCAGATAGCATACATCATAAAGTGATCTAGAAAAACCTGATACAGGCACCAATAATACAAAAGCAAAGACGCCCCAATATGGTATTGCGGCCATAATAGCTGCAGAAATAACAAACAGTATGTTGCTGATGAGAGTCCCATGCTTTGGCCCATAACGTGCTACTGTTATGGCTACTAATGGTGATATGCAAATTCTAAAACTAAAATAGATAACAAAATACCAGGCCAGCCATTGTAGCGAATAGCCCAACTGATAAAAATAAACGGCACTCACGCCGCCCATCATCTGCATTGACATAACACGAAGCATACGGCTCGAATACAACTCGGCCATTTCCGAGATGCTGACCGTACGCCAAAAGTGAGTACGCCGAATAAATATGTGTATAAAATTTTGAATCATGTTTGTTTTTAGTCGTTTCCTCTAGTTTAACTGATAAAATGGTTTTATGCACATATACTTTTCTGGTATTGGTGGTGTCGGGCTGGGGCCTTTGGCCGAAATTGCCCTTGATGCTGGATATAACGTTTCCGGGTCGGACGCCAATGATTCGCCGATGTTTAGACAGCTAAGGTCTCGTGGTGCCGAAGTACACTTGGGCCAAGAGGTCGCAACCATAAACCAATTACACGCTAATCAGCCGATTAATTGGCTGGTTTATACCGCCGCTCTGCCTGAAAACCATCCTGAGCTAGAGTTTGCACGCGCAAACGGAATCAAGACGAGCAAGCGCGACGAGCTATTAGCGCAGATTATAAAAGAAAAAAATCTGAAATTAATTGCCATCAGTGGAACTCACGGCAAGACAACGACAACTGCTATGGTTGTGTGGCTTTTCCATCAGCTAGGGTTGCCTGTCAGCTATTCGATTGGTTCATCGATAACTTTCGGGCCGAGTGGTGCGTTTGATGCGTCGAGTGAATATTTTGTGTACGAATGTGACGAGTTCGATCGTAACTTCCTAAACTTTCATCCATTTATCAGTCTCATCGCTTCACAAAGCTACGACCACAACGATACATATCCGACACAATCCGATTATGACGAGGCTTTCGAGCAATTCAAATCACAAAGTCAGACAATAATTACCTGGAAGGAAGTATCTGCCGATGGAATAAAATTGCTAGGTGAACACAACCGCAGTAATGGCGCACTAGCGATAGCGGCGATAGAAAAAATTATAGACGAACCACACGAAAAATTAGTAGAACTGCTAAACAAATTTCCCGGAACTAGTCGACGTTTCGAAAAATTAGCTAACAACTTGTATAGTGACTATGCACACCATCCAGAGGAAATTGAAGCGACTTTACAGTTAGCACATGAGCTTTTTAGCAGTGTTGTTGTTGTGTATCAGCCGCATCAAAATATACGGCAACATCAAATTACGTATGGAAATTGTTTTGATGGGGCCGAAAAAATTTACTGGCTACCGACGTACCTCAGTCGTGAAGATCCCAGTTTAAATATACTTTCACCCCAAGAATTAACAAAAGATTTACCAGGGGAAAAGGTGGTTATTAGTAATATGGGTGATGTGCTAAAAAAATCTATTGAAACCGAAATACAGAACGGCAAGTTAGTTATCTTGATGGGTGCTGGACAGATTGATGAATGGGCTAGGAATCAGTTTACTTCTTTTTCGACAAACTAGATAAATCTTGATACTGCGATAGTTTGATATCACTACGTTTTTTTATTTCAATCAATAGTCGTTTTTTGAACTCGGTTGTTAGAGCAAACTGTTCACCTGGCTGAGTCTTACCTGAAACCCGAACTTCCAATGCTTGGTCGCTAAAAGCACCTAGATTTAATAGTGTCGGTGGTTCGATAATCGTTTTTTGCCATTTTTCATCTTTTGCTAGTGTTTGGCCAACTTTTTCAATGACAGACTTTAGCTCATCAATATCAGTTTCAGGTGAGACTGAGAGTGTAAAGTAAATCTTTGAATAGCCCATGGTTTTGTTAATCGTGTGAAAGACATTTCCGTTGGCGATATAGTGCACATTACCAGCATCATCACGTATGACGGTACTACGTAGTGTGATGTGCTCGACTTTGCCGATTGCCCCATCGACTTCGACTTCGTCGCCAATACGAAATTGGTTTTCTATTATGATAAATGCTCCCGAAATAAAATCTCGGATAATTGATTGTGCACCAAAACCTATAATCGCACCAATCACACCTGCGCTAGCAAGCAGTGGAACTAGGTTTATTTCTGGAAATACGGTCGTAAATAGAGCCAGACCAGCCCCAAATATTACAATGAGATTCCACAAAATAACTGATACACCAATCACGGTATCTTGTCGCTTTTTGACATCCATAATCGATTGATTAGCGCGTGCAAAGTGCCTACCGTGAACAAGACGACGGACACTTGCTTTTATGATGAGTTGTCCAATATAAATAGAAACTATTGCAAAAACAATAATAGCTGCAATCGGTAGTATATGAGCGGATATCCAGTGTATCGCCTGTCTAAATTCATAAATAAACATATGCTTTAATAATACCTTAGCTTTGGGCTAAGGGCTAGATGCACCGTCAGTTGGTGCTGTTGGGTCGTTAACTATACCCAGACCTGCGTCATCTAAAATATTTTCGCTGTAGTTACCATATTGTTGCGAATTTTTTGCTTCGCGGTCGTATTTGTTCAAAAAATCCTTTATGACGGCACTATTTATTTCGCCATTTGATGAAAAGTTTTGTGTTTTTCCATCATTGTTGTGCACCTGTTTACGCGCAGATTCATAGCCAGGACGAGATAAATCAAGCTTTGCGGTGCCACTGACAAAATAGAGTGTCATACTAACGCCAGTTAATGCTAGGGCGGCTAAAATTGCTAAAAATATACCGAAAGGCAGACCAAAACGTTTGGCTATCCTACTAAAAGTACGTGTAAACCAGTTGTCAGGTTTTTTACCACCGACAACATGTTTTATTTTGCCTGTTAGTTCTTTGCGTTTGTGGGTGAGGTTGCTCATTGTCCAACCTCTGTTTTTAATTTTTGGACATTATTTCTATAGTCACTGATGAGGGTCGTCAGAGTAGCTACGTCATTTGCTACGTTTTGTCGCTGAGTACGGGCCTCTTCAATATATCCGTAAAATACAGCTGGCTTGTCTTTACATTTTGTTTTCAGTGCTAGGCTCACAGCATCATCATAATTTTCATAATCTTTTTTAAAACTATCTAGCGCTTGTTGATACTTGCTAGTTGTACCAATCAACAGTGGCGCTGAGTTATTGTACTCGTTTGATGTGGCGCGAATATTGAGCGGTGTCATTAGTCTATTAACTATAGTCTCATATGATTGACCACGGTTCACTCTAGTCGCAGCATCGTTATGTTGGATTTTTTGCAAAGTTGTCTGTGCAGCAACACAGGTCTGTACAATGACCACTTGCTTTTCAGGCGTTAATTCGGCTGTTTGAGCGGTGGCAGTTTGACTGACCACAAAAACTGATATAACTGCCAATAAAACGACTGATAACTTCTGTAACATATATAGTTATTATACAGCGCTATGAGGCTATATACCAGGAGGTTATGGTGTCAGACGATTAATATCACGTGGGAAGAGTGTGGCCTCTTTGACGTTAGATAACCCAATAGTTTTTTCAACTAAACGATCAACACCAAAACCACAACCACCGTGCTCTGGTAAGCCATATTTAAATGCTTGCAAGTAATATTTGAAGCCTTCATGTGTGACATCCAGACCGGCTTCTTTCATTTGCTCAACCATCTTTTGATAGTTGTTTTCTCGCAGAGGTACAGTTGCGATTTCTAGGCCACGGAATAACAAATCACCCCAATAAACTGTGCCGTTTTCAACATTTCGTTTGTGATAAAACTTGGCTGCTGCTAGTGGAAAATCAGTTGCATAAACCAGGTCCGAGCCTAATTCTTTTCGCGCATATTCACAAATCCATTTTTCTTCATCAGGCGTGAGGTCTTTTTTGTCCTCGACTGTATTTTTGGTCGCAGATTCGTACATTTCATGAATTTTTGCAATAGTAAATCTAGGTACTTTTCCATCACTAGGCAATTTTAGTTCTGGAGCGTTAAGGCTCTTTAAATCATCAGCATGGTCTGTGTATATGCGATTTAATGTATTAATTGTCATATCGCCGACCGTATCTAGAACTTCATCATGACCGCTAACAAAACCCATCTCAATATCTAGCATCATGACTTCTGACATATGCCGTGTAGTGGCGCTAGGTTCTGCTCGATAAGCCGCAGCTATTTCAAAAACTCTCTCGTATGCACCAACCATTATTTGTTTGTAAAACTGAGGGCTCTGGGCGAGGGTTGCTGTTTTGTCAAAATAATCTAGTTTAAACACCTCTGCTCCACCCTCGGTTGCTTCGGCCAGTAGTTTTGGTGTTTGGATTTCGACAAACTCATTTTTTGTTAAATACTCGCGGATGTTAGCCAAGATACTGGCGCGTATTTTGAATATTTTTTGTTCTTGTAGGTTACGAACATTCAAAACACGATATTCGAAAAGCGTATCTAGGTTTTCGGATTTGTGCGAAATTGGTTTGTCTATTTCGATTGGCGGTTCATCAGTTACTGGTACTTGTACCTCAACTGTCACATCATGCAGCTCTACGCCACCTGGTGCGCGCTCATCAGATATTACTTTGCCAGTTAGACTCATGACGGTCCCAATCTGCAGACCACGAAGCTTTTCTATTTCGTCTTTTTCTTTTATCAAACTTTGTACTACACCACTACGATCACGAAGGGTAATGAAGTTTAGACCACCCAGTAGGCGTTTTTTGTGCAGCCAACCGCTAACAGTAATTGTTTGGTCGACATGGTCGTTCAATTCTCTGACTAATATTCTGCTCATACGTCTTCTCTGCCTTCTGATTGGTTGTTATCTTTTTGATTTCGTAGTGCGACTTCTCGTAAATCTTCGTGTGTATCAAACTCGTCAATTATCTTGCGTCCGATTAGTGCTTCTATCACGTCCTCGAGACTGAGAACACCCACTGTCTCCTGAAACTCATTTACTACTATAAACAGGTGGTGGTGCGTACGCAAGAAACCAGCCAAGGCATGTTCTAATGTTTGTTCATGATTGATATAAAAAACATGTGGTTCCATAGCCTTTTCTGCAGTAACAGATTTTTTGGTATCGATGGTGAGCAAATCTTGCACATATAAAATACCTACCACGTGGTCAATGTCACGATTGATAACTGGAAATCGACTGTGCCCAGTTTTATGTAAGTCATCTAGTACTAGTGGGCCGAGTAGTTCTTTTTTATCGATACTCTGCACTGCTGATTTTGGTGTCATAACTTTGCTTACTGGTTTTGTTTGAAATTGTAATGCACTTGTTAGCAAATCTTTTTCATCTTTGCTGAGTATTTCTTGGCTTTCGTTCACTAAGTGCATTAGTTCTTCTTTTGAATGTAGCGTGAAATCACCACCTGGTTGAATGTTTGGAGTTCGTAGATACTTTAAGCCCGGACTCAACTTTTCAACTGCAGATAATATCTTTAGTTCGTATTTGTTATATAGCTTTTGGACTAGATGAGCCACAAAACCTAACCGTGCAACAACATTAGCTAACAATAATAGTGCGACACTAGCAACTAGACCGATTAACCACCCCAACTCCCAGACTGTAAAGATAACTAATATAACTACTAGTATTGTGTCTTTGATATAGCGTAGTGTCGCAAGGTCGGTTATAACCTTTTCTTTGCGCAAGTTTAACTTGGCTGTATCGTCTCTGCTTTTCGCACGACGCTTTAACTCATACGTTGTCAATTCGCTTTTGTTGATACGCACAGCACGCAGTGCAACTACCGCCAAAAATAATAGTGCTTCTATAATTAAAAAGATTGATACTGCCGTATTCATTCCATACATTATAGCCTATTTTAGTGGTATTATGGTAGGTAGCTTAAGGAGGAAATTATGGATAGAACTCGATGGATTATATTTGCTGTCATTTGCGTTGTGCTGCTAGGCGGTTTGGTACTAAATAAAAAAAGTAGTGACGTAAGGGTTGATAACCTTGACCCAGCAAAAATTATTACTTCAGACAATAAAGGTGCACAGATACCTGATCATGTGTTTGGTACTACGTCACAAAAAGTCGTATTGATAGAGTATGGAGATTTCCAATGTCCAGCATGTGGTAACTTGTACCCTGCCTTGCACCCTCTAAAAGATAGATACAAAGACCAACTGACTTTTGTCTTTCGTAACTTTCCTCTAACTAGTATTCATCCGAATGCATTGGCAGGTGCAACTGCAGCCGAAGCGGCCGGGCTGCAAGATAAATTTTGGGAATATCACGACAAGCTGTACGAGAGCCAAGATGCCTGGTCTACTGCTGACACAGACAAGAGAACTGGTATATTCGTAGCATATGCAAAAGAGCTAGGATTAGATACGACCAAGTTCAAAAAAGACTTGGAAAATGAAAAGGTTTCAAACAAGATAGATAGAGATCAAGCGTTGGGTAAAAAAATTGGCGCAAGTTCAACACCAACACTAGTCCTCAATGGCAAAATAATTGATCAAAGTAAATGGGAAACATCACAAAAACTCGAAGCAACCATAGTAAAAGCAATAAAAGATAGCGGCCAAACAGTGCCCCAATAAACATATAAAAAATAGAATCAAAAATCCCCGCTGCAAGGCGGGGATTATTCTTTAGTGTGCAATATACATTTGCCACTTTGCCGGCTCGACGACCACTTGAATCTTTTGAGCGCGACTCGGTACTTTATTGATGTCAATAGCCATCTAGTAAAGCTCCTCGTGTTAAAGCTCGTTTCCGCCATATTCGACCGAGTTGCACCTGGGTCTTATGTAAGTTTGGCGCGAAACGCAGATTTAAGAGTACCACAAAGAAAACGAGCGAGTCAAATAATTTAAAATATTTTAGACTTTCGCCCCAGTAGAAATATCAGGATAGTCAGCAAAATCGTCATACCAACTACCGCAAAATACATACCCTCTGTATGCTGGAACGGTAAATCTACATTCATACCATACATACCGTAAAACACGTTAGGAATTGCAATTATAACAGTGGCCACGGTCAGAATTTTCATAGAGCGGTTTAGGTTGTTGCTGGCTATAGTGGCATGAGCATCACGAATACTACTAATAGATTTTGTGTAGCTGCGACAGGCTTCGATAGATTGTTCTGTGGCCAGAGTTAGGTCCTCTACTATATCCTCATCTTGTTCGTACAAGTTAATGTGCTTGCCAACTAGCAATCTGTGCAGCATCGCAGACATCGGTTGTAAGCCCGAAAGAAAGTCATTCAGCTCGTCCTCGATAGTCACAAAGTCAATAAAATCTTGGTTCACCACATCGTGTGTACGAAGTCTGGTGCGTATACCTTTGATGCGTTTGCCTAGGTTATTTATATAGACATCATATTGGTCAACTATTTGTCCTAGTATTTGTAGAAATAGTTTGTTTTTTTGCGTTGTTGAAAAGCTGACTTTACCACCCGTAAATTGCTGCAGGCGCGGCATCGAGTGCATAGATATAGTGATTATTGCTTTTGGACCTAGGACTATTAGTAGTGGTGATGTTGATATTTCTAAATCGTCATTGACATGCGCATAACGCAGGAACACATATAACACGTCCCCTTCGCGTTCGATGCGTGGCATTTCTTCGACATCCAAAGCGTCGCTGAGGTGCCCAGCATCTAGATTGAATTTTTCGACTAACTGATCGATTTCATCAGCTGTGGGATGTTCAACGCAAACCCATGCGCCAGCACGATGCTTTTGCAATGTCAGCAAATCTTCAGAACGTACGTCTTTGTAGAAATAAGAAATCATATCACAAGCATTATAGCAGCTGGGTGTAGACCGAGACTAGAGTTTTCTTATGCTACACCAGGTGTTGCATCAGGAGCACCATGTTGTAATTCTTTTTCACGAATGAATAGTGCAAAGATAAATGCAGTAATCATGAGCCCGGAGGCTGAGTAGAAGATGACTCGCAAGCTGTCACTAAAGGCATATTTGACATCATGATTGAAATCTTTTTGCTTTGTGTTGAAATCGTCTTTGACCTTACTAAACTGAGTTGCAATTTTTTGATCAGCTGTGATTTGAGCCTTCGTCTTGAAAGCATCTGGTAACTGACTCGCAGCAATTTGCGCATTGGCACCTGCTTTGGCTTTTTGTTCTGCTTTAGCCAAGCCCTTATTCAACCCATCGTTAATCTTTTGTTTTGTATCATGAGTGTTGAGATTTAGTGCAGTGTCAGCGTCGGCCTTAGATAAATCAAAATTTTGTGATTGTGAGGATTGTGGCTGTTGAGCCAAGAACTCTATATATGGAATATTTTGAATGTTACCTAGGCTGGCTGCTACACCGGCA
>JAUSMW010000061.1 GCA_030645815.1 Candidatus Saccharimonadota bacterium | reverse complement strand
GAGAAAATTCCGTCAGTTTGGATCACAAAGATAATCTTCTCGGTAGAGTGGGGCTGAGCTATAAAATCTATTCTAAATCCGGGCCTCTTCTTCACAAACAGCTTAGTTAATTTATCAGCTTGAGATTTAATTAATTCGTATGTAATTTGACTCACACCGGTTGAACTAGGTTCATACAAATTTGTTCTCATCCCTAGCCCGGTTATAACAACTTGACTATGATCGATCTCCAGCTTAGGTCGCCACTTGGATGGGATAGGTAGGTGCTCCAATGCCAAAACTGCCGCCTTCATCATTGGGGGGACTCTTTTATCAGCCCTGATCGAAATTCCTAGATTGCTGCTTGGGTCATTGATAATGGCAAACTCAAAATCAGAATGTTTCTTGTCGGGATAATCGAGAATCCTGATGCTCAATCCAGTCTCTGAGGTTGACGTGATCTGAGCCAAAGGCAAAGTAGCGAGATTATCCCCTTTTACTGACCTCGGGGCATATTGTAAGGCGAGAAATAGATTAGCTAGCGACTCAACCGCGGGATATGGCAGAGCGAGTTCTACAACCGACTCTGGATCCCCCATCTCGAATAAACCGTCAAATTCTCTCCAGATCATGTGCCAGTATTATAACTTAGTGTTGCCTATTCCCCGGCCAATGAGTTCGCCCGATAAAAACTTCCTCTTCTATAACTATTGCTATCCACTTGACACTTCACATAATTAATTCCATACTGAAGAGAGTTATCAAAACATCAAAAGGAATATATTATGACCGAGCAAGATCTTACTCAATTAACTCAAAAATTGACTACCGAGGCTAAGGCAGGTGCCGGATATGGTATGGCTTTGACAATGTCCACTGAAGCAGCCAAAAATGTTGGAGAGACAACGATAGCAGAACGTCAGGCGAAGCGCAGAGAAAAAATAGCAAACGCTAAATTAGAACAACTCAAAGGTAACGAACTTGTCAATAAACTATCAGCGACTTGTTTAGATGGTGTCGCATTAGCCAAAGATGGATGGGCTTCTGTGCTAGGGAAAATGTCTATAGATAGAATTGCTTGTGCCAAAAGAAGAGAAGAAAGTTTATTAAAAATGGATACCAAGGTTGGAGATGAGCCAGTGCTTGAAACAAGCTTCTATGCTCAAAAAGCAGTAGGTAAAGAACAACCAAATAAGGATGCGACGAGGAAAGACCGTAGCTGGTGGCCAGCGCGTGCTCTTGAATGGGTCGGTAATCTGGTCAAAGTAGAAAGTGTTGTTGAATGGGCACATACAGCTAGATTGCTTGCTCATGAGGCTAAAGCAACTAAGTTTGAAAGGCAAGCGAAAGAATGGTCTGGTTCAGCAACAGAACTTCGTGCTAGGGCTACGGCAAAGAGAGGTGGGAATGAAACATTAACAGCGGAAATGAAAGCGAAAATTGAATCAAATAAGCCAACTACAGAAGACCTAACTAACACGGCAGAAATGGCCAAACAAGCTAGAGCTTCCCTTGATACCATAAAGAATGAACAGTACTTTGCACCAGAAGCTACTGAGTTGCACGACGCAATTGTCAGCACTGGTGGAGTTGATGCTGATGCTAAAATCAACGCTGCTGCACAAGAATGGGCTGGCAGAGCAACCGGAGTTACTTCTACCAACTAATATTAACACTGACAACTCGGAGGACTATATGAACCAATCAAACCTAAAACAAGACCTGTTAGATCTAATTGGCAGAGTAGAAATGGATGATACAATCACCGATGACTTAAAAGAAAAATTGAAAGATCTAATTACTGTAGTAGGAGCTGATCCAACTCCAGGAAATTTAGAAGCATTAAGTACCGTACTTGAAGACCTAGCTAGTCTTAGTGAGTATAAGGCAGTTACGACTAGAGCTAGTAATTTAGAAGAAGATGAAGCTATGCTTGTGGAAGACGATGCTGATGAGGAACCAGTTACGGCAACTCAGTAAAACCTAGGGATTTGCTACAATTGACCCATGTACCGCGCAATCATTTTTGACATGGACGACACCCTGATCCAAACCCGCAAAGTCAAATACAAAGCCCATAAACACGCCGCCAAGAAATTTTACAATCTCAAGTTGACCAACGCTGATCTCAACCGGCACTGGGGCAAGCCTTTTGAACAGCTGATGGGGGATCTCTATGGAGCTGTTGAACCTTTGGGTAAAGTCCTCGACAATAACTACTCAATAG
>JAUSMW010000060.1 GCA_030645815.1 Candidatus Saccharimonadota bacterium | reverse complement strand
AGAGCAGCCGCGACAGCTTTGGCGGCGTTGACGCGACCGTGGCCGTAGTATTGGTCCCAACCGGCGGTGCCGAGATCGTCGGCGGTGGAGAAGAGGATAGATTTAGCTTGAGCTGGAGTTAAATTTGGATTAGTGGAATATATAAGTGCTAACACACTAGAAACAATCGGAACAGAAAATGAAGTACCCCAACAAGTTCCATAAGATCCTGTTTTACTAGAACAATAAACATTTATACCAGGAGCTGAGACATCAACAATACTACCGTAGTTCGACCAAGAAGTTTTTACATCATTACCATCTGTTGCACTAGCGATAATTACGTTTTCATCATTTGTAGTGGTTATTTGGGCACCACTATTACCAGCCGCTCTTACATAGACTCCACCTTTAGTCGCCATATAATTGGCCGCATCTGTAACAACTGTACAACCAAATATCTCATAACTATTTGAGGCAACTTTTGCACCATGATCAGCAGCATAGGTAATTCCACTAGCAATATAAGAACAAGGTACTCCTTGATTTGCAGGATCATTAGTTAAACGAATTGGCATGATTTTGGAATTAAAAGTCACACCAACGCCACCTTGAGCATTATCACCGACAGAACCCAAAGTACTAGCGACCAAAGTTCCATGCCCATTTATATCCGTAGAGTCAGTGTTGTTACTAGCTGCATTCCAACCAGGAACACAGTGAGCAGATAATTCTGCATGAGTACAATCGACTCCAGAATCTAATATGGCCACAGTGACACCGTCTCCTTTAGAGGTGTCCCAAGCAGTAGCAGCAGAAATTTTTCCTAAATGCCACGATGAAGCATTGGTGTAATAAGGATCATTTGGAATATAAGCTGGCACAGCTAACATATCCACCTCCGCATACTCGATCAAATCTTTTTTAGTAGAAAGGATACGATTAACTACCTCTGAAGCAGTATCATTTTCTGAAACCTCATAGACTTGAGCGTTTATACCACTAATAGTAAGGATGTGCTTTAGACCTTGAGCTTTTTCTAGATTAGCTCGTTCGGCAGCGATTGAAATGCCGGGTGGTAAATCTTTTTCTTTATATTTCACAATCACACGATTGGACTCTTGTGGTGGCAAAGTATCGGTTACCTTTGCAGAATTTTGCGTTGTTTTTTGCGAAACAAAAGCAAGAGCGGTTTGCTCTTCTTGTTGATTGATAATTTCACTATAGATAGACTGAAGGGTGCTTACATTGCCAATGATTGTAGTCAGTGCCAGACTGAAGATTAAAGCAATCGAGACAATAGCGACTGACCAGCGAATAGGTTTACTTGCCATTTTCTCTGCTGCGCCAGCGAATAAAGTTTCATTGAACATAGATAAAATATTTAAAATTATACACTCGTAATAATATCATTGATGTATTCGATTTAATTAAACGTTGTTTATAAAAACCACCCGCAGGTGGTTTTTATACTTCTTTATTACCGTCTCGGCTTCCCCCCTCCCGTCGCCTTAGTCGTCTTAAATGATGAGACCAAGGAAGTGAGGGTCGCAGTACCATCAGTAGCTGTGACCTGATAGTAATAGGTGGTAGCCGCAGTGAGACCAGCCAGGTCTACGGCG
>JAUSMW010000052.1 GCA_030645815.1 Candidatus Saccharimonadota bacterium | reverse complement strand
AACATTGCTTTGTTACTACTAGCAATCTGTTGTCTTTTGCGTACACCTGCGACAGGTGCGTGTGACTGTGGTTTTGAATCAGCCATTACTGCGTCTCCTTTTTCACTGGTGCGTCTGCGAATACATTACTAGCGGATTGGTTAGTTTTCTTGTTTGGAACCTGGATAGTTGGGTCCTTGACTGTCCATGCAAATGCATCTGGTTCATATATGACAGTTGCCTTGAAAGAAGCAACTTGCTTGCCAGAGCTGTCCTTGCCTATGCCGGTATCACTCAACACCACACTAGAAAAAAGTGGCGTTTTTGTCTTTGCTTTCGAATCACTATCAGGGTCAACATAAACCAGTTGTGCATTTTCTAACGTATCTTTAAATACTGTAACCGCTTGATAATCTTTGGCGCTAGCTTCTATTAATAAAGCATTTGAACCATCCTCTGTTGTTAGAATTGTGACTTTTGAAATACTAACGTTGTTTGGTGCTTCTGGGTTAAGTACCTTGAGGTAGTCAAACAATCGCTGATACACAGGTTTCGCCTCATGCAGTTTATCAATACTCGATAGTTGATTTTGGATTGTCAGGTTTCTGACCAAGTTCTTTTGTGATTTTAGCTCTTTGCTTTTACTTGCAATAGTGTCGTCCGCTAATTTTTGACGTAATGTCTGAGCTGCATAGGCGTAAAAGCCTAGTAACACTACCAGCGCAACTGATATAATGCTCGTCAAAATCATACCTGCAATAACCACTCGCTTTTGACGCCTGGCTTGTACAAATTCTTGTTTTATATCAGGTAAGAGATTGAGTTCAATCATAGCACTTTCGTCCTCTGAGCTAGTCCTATAGCGACACCAAACTGGGTTGCTATAGGTTGTAATTTTTCTTTGTCTGCAGCACTCATTTGTACTTTTTGCCATGGGTTGGCTAGAACTGTACTAACACCGGTTTTTTGGTTTATATATTCTGAAAACAAAGGTATGGCTGCTCCATAGCCTGAAATATAAATTGAATCAACTTGCGTACCTGTGTATCGATTTTGAAAGAAAGTTATAGATTTGTTGATTTCTGCAACAAACTGTTCCAATGCGCCCTCTAGAGCCCTTATAACCTGGCCCTCTAGCCGGTCTGGTGCCAGACCAAACTTTATAATGAATTGTTCGGCTTGGTTGTATTCGATATTGAGGTTACTCATAGCAGATTTAATCAAAGTCTGTAGCCCTACGGGTATTGATCGAACCAAACGCGGCGCTCCATCCTTTGTGACTACTAAATCACTAGTGTTGTAACCCATTTCAAACACCATAGAGGCACCAGTAGTGCCTTCTGGGAATATTGCACGTAACATCGCGATAGAATCAGGTTCCGTTGCCACGACATTCAGGCCAATACTTTCTA
>JAUSMW010000043.1 GCA_030645815.1 Candidatus Saccharimonadota bacterium | reverse complement strand
GTTGTACCTGTTGCAATTGAAAGAACACCTGATGTAAATGAATCTGATGTGTCAGAACGTAGGAATTGTGTTGAATTGAGAGAATCAAATAAATCCGCATCAAGACCACTTCCTGACCCATCATTTCCACTTGTCCATACTGTACCTGAAGCTCCTGAGAATGTATAAATTGCATCTCCACTAAGATCTCCTACATCGAGAGTTCCGTAAAAAGCCCCTCCTGATGATTCAAGAATTCTTAGCTCGCTTGAAGCGTTGTTAAGTACAATGTCAAAACCACCTTGCTGATCCCAATCTGCGGTTAAATTCGAGAGTGCAATAGTTGGGGTAGACCCTTCGGTACTTACACTGCCCGATATACCGTTTCCTGCAGTAATTGTGGCGACATAATTCCCATTTGTATCGGTTGTCAAAGTTATTGTGTCATCTAAAACCTCGGTGCCTGAAATTGAACCGGTAGGAAGTACAACCTCAGCATCCCCTGTGCCATCAGTTGTTAGATTGATTGCAGTAGTTGTGCCACTTCCAAGTGTAATTGCACCGGCTGTAGATGGCGCGATCGATCCACCTGCAGCCAGAGTAATAGAAGTTCCGGTTACTGCCAAATTTCCGTTAATTGTTGTATTATCCAAAAGTGTGATTAGGCCTGATCCGGCATCTAGTACAATATTTCCTGTTGTATTGCCACCGAGTGTCAAGGTATTATTTCTGAGAGATTGTAGCGAAGATGCTGCCGCATTTAAAACTAAACCATTATTATTGGTTGTAGCAGATAGTGTTGCAACGGGCGCACCACTCGCTATGCCTGCTACCGCAAATTGAGCCGAAGAAGTAGCAGTTCCACCAATCGCAAAGTCGTAAGTTGAGTTAATAGGCGAGAGTAAGTTGTTGTTGAGTTGGAAATAATTTGTTCCCAATGCAAATCCGCAGGAAGTTGAACCCTGGATACAGATAGTTCCCGATTCATTTGGCAACGTAAGTGTTCTGTCGGACGTCAGAGTTGCAGGATCAAGCGTTGTAAAGAATGTGGAATTATTGTCAGCGATTACAAGTTCTCCGGTATTTTGAACTCTAAAGCGGGTCGTACCTGAGGCTGAGGCTGAAAGAATATCTCCGTTATTAGCCTGGTTAACAACAAGTGCGGCATTAGAACCATTTCCACCTGTTATTGTTACAAGCCCTTCACCTTGAGTTGAGGAACCAAACGTTGAGAGCCCAGGCACAAGAAGGTCCTGTGATATCAATACATCTCCTCCGGCAAACTGGAACTGATCGGAGGTGTTGTAAGTAAGAGATCCTGTATCGTCATCATTTGCATAAAGCGCAATTGTGCCATCTCCTGACCCAATCACGCCTGAGCCATCACCAATTCTTACCGTATTTGAGGAAACATCAGCTGAGAATACGGCAGCAAGTGTGTTCCCGCCGATTGCAAAATCCTTTGTGCCATAGTTATTCGGATAAATTATAGTTGCCTCTTCGGTAAATTTCGATGATCCTGAACCGGCGGCAACAGTCACCCAGTTTGCTCCGTTCCAATACATAACAGTATCTGCAGTGTCATTGAATGCTAAGAATCCTCCACCTTGACCGGTAAGATCCGTCGGTGCTGCTGTTGCAACGGGAAGACGTATGCCTTGTGCAGCCGAATCATCATGAAGAACACCCGAAAGGTCAATGAAATCCGCATCTGAGAATGTGATAGTAGCATTCAATTGGGTTGCGGTAATAGTGTTACTTAAAATTTCAGACGCAGACACTGACTGACCCGGAAGAACAAACTCACTGTCCCCCGTACCATCAGTCGAGATTGTAATTGCGGTTGCAGCACCGCTTCCAAGAGTAAGAGAGCCTGCAGAAGCCGGGGCTATTGAACCGCCGGCAGCCAGGGTAATAGATGTACCCGAAACAGCCAAATTGTCATTAATTGACAGCGTATTTCCAGATAAGTCAGACAGCTCACCTTCGATTGCGTAATTACCAGATGAATCAAGAGTGGCAACTGTTGTACCCGAAGCAGATGCTGCAAAAATATTTCCACTATTTAACTGGTCTACAACAAGTGCTGCATTCCCACCAATACCTCCACTGATTGAAAGGGGAGCTGGGGTAGTGGCATTACCTACAAGTACTGATGTATTAAAGTCTGAGGAGAGTATTAGGTTTCCTGTTCCATTAGGTGCAAGGGTTAAGTTGTCATCTGATATTGTTCCAATTGTAG
>JAUSMW010000034.1 GCA_030645815.1 Candidatus Saccharimonadota bacterium | reverse complement strand
ATTGTATTACTATATTACTACCCCTTTACGACACACCTCACCCCTGTGTTAAGTAAATTATAGCACAAATTAGACTCTCGCGCCAAAGGTTTCGTGGCAATTTACGGAGGTAGTTTTTTCTGGCCTTACAGGGCTAAGATTTCTTTTTGATGACTCGTCTGCGACCACCTTTTTTAGCAGGCGCTTTGGCTAGTAACTCTTTGGCTTGTTCGTGGGTGATAGATTTTGGCTCGATATCTTTTGGTATCTTTGCATTTTTGGTTCCATCTGTAATATATGGTCCAAACCGGCCTTTTAACACCTTGATGCCATCGCCAAAGTCAGCGATATTCTTTTCTGCTTCGGCTTTCAGCTTTTCGGCGTAATATTTACGTGACTCTTCTAGGGTAATTGTGTGTGGGTCCAGTGGTTTGATAGATACAAACAGCTTGTCGACTACTATATATGGTCCGAAACGACCGATGTTAGCTTTGATTTCCTTGCCGTCCTCGGTTTCACCAACGACACGGGGTAATTGAAAAGCTTCCAAGGCTTGTTCTAAGGTGACGGTGTCTATCTTGGCCCCTGTTGGCATAGGAGCAAAATCAGGTTTATTGTCATCGTCGCCTGCCTCACCACGCTGCAACATAGCACCATATCGGCCGTAGCGTGCGATGATTGGCTTGCCAGATTTCGGGTCGTTACCTAGGCTACGGCTCTGTGATGCATCAGCGCGTGAGATATCAGCACTGTTTTCTACTAATTTATGGAAGGGTCCATAGAAATTTTTCAATACTTCGACACGCTTTTTGTTTCCATCAGCGATTTCATCCAACTGGTCTTCTACCTCTTTAGTGAAATCATATTCCATAACTTCGCTAAAGTGTTTTACTAAAAAGTCTGTCACGACGTTACCTGTATCTGTTGGAACGAGCTTGTTGCTGTCCTTTCCATATTCGACAGTTGGTTCAGTCTTATCTATATTGCCATTTTCTAATGTAAAAACAGTCACTTTACGTTCGATGCCTTCTACATCACCACGCTCTACATAGCCACGAGTCTGCACTGTGGCAATAGTTGACGCATAGGTGCTCGGACGGCCAATTCCCATTTCCTCTAGTTTTTTCACTAGAGATGCTTCTGTGTAGCGGGCTGGTCCTCGTGATAGGTTTTCGGTTGCGGTTGCCTTTAATAAATCCAGGTTGTCACCAGTGTTAATATCCGGCAGTAGCTTGTCTTCACCTGAACGACCATAGACTTTCAAAAAACCGTCAAAAACTACGATTTCACCCTTTGCTTCGAGGTTTTGGCTAGATTCACTAGCACTGATTGTCATAGTAGTTTTTTCTAACTGAGCAGGTGCCATTTGGCTGGCCAAAGCTCGTCGCCATATGAGGTTATATAGCTTTTTCTGCTGTTCATCGGCGCCAGCTATAGATTTTGTGACATTTGTTGGGCGGATTGCTTCGTGAGCTTCCTGGGCGCCAGATGATTTTGTCTTGAACGTACGGACTTGGTGATAATTCTCGCCATACTCACTCTTTATATATGTAGTCATGGCGCTGAGGGCGTCGCCACTAATGTTTAGGCTGTCGGTACGCATATATGTAATGTGCCCAGCTTCGTATAGACGCTGCGCCAAGCTCATGGTGTTACGCGGACTGAAACCAAGCTTGCTGCTGGCCTCTTGTTGCAATGTACTGGTTGTAAACGGTGCGCTCGGGTTGCGAGTTCCTGGTTTTTTACTGATGTCAGCAACGCTAAATTCGCTTTTTGCGTATTCACTTAATACTTTTTCAGCTTCGGCTGCTGATTTAAATTTCACAGGAGCTTCACTGACTAGTTCGCTGCCGTCTTTTAGTGCAAAGATTGCTTCTAATTTAAATGTAGATTCTGCCGTAAAGTTCTCGAGCTCGCGTTCGCGCTCTACTATTAAGCGCACTGCAACACTTTGCACACGGCCAGCACTTAGCTTTGGCCCGACTTTGCGCCACAAAACTGGTGAAAGCTCAAAACCTACAAGGTAATCTAGAGCCTGACGAGCTTGTTGGGCTTCGACAAGTTCTTGATTAATGTTACCTGGATTTGCCACCGCATTGTCCAGAGCTTTTTTGGTGATTTCGTTAAATACTATACGTCTTGTAGTTTTAGGATCGAGCTTTAGGGTTTCGGCTAGATGCCAGGCAATTGCTTCCCCTTCGCGGTCTTCATCAGACGCTAGCCAGACTGTGTCGGCCGATTTCACATCTTTGCGGAGTTCGGCAACAACCTTTTTCTTATCGGCGCTGACTTCAAACTTTGGTTCAAAATTATTATCAACGTCGATACTGCCGTTTTTGCTCGGCAAGCCGCGAATGTGGCCAATAGAACTCTTTACAACAAAATCACTACCGAGGTATTTCTCGATAGTTTTAGCTTTGGCTGGTGACTCTACTATTACTAAATTTTTCATATATTGGCCTTTGGGTCACGTTTGATATAAACACAACTGCCAACAGTAATGCAAATTAAAAAGCACCAACTGGTGCTTTGGGCCACGGGGATGGAGCAAGCTCTACATCCCCGTGGTTTTTATTCAACCCTCTTGGCTTTCGTCTTTTGTCATTTCGTCTACGGCAGTCACGACCATCACACAGATTGCAATGAACGCCGCGATGGCTGCAATGCCGAGACCGACGACCATGAGATTTGGCCAGCCGCTCCACAGTTCTGGGAACTGCGTGTAGAACGCGCCAAATGCACCACACATCGACGCGACTCCGAGTGCTCCCACAAGGAGACTCAGTACAGGTGATTTGTACAGCAGAACAAGCTGCAGTACCACTGGAAGGCTTATCGAAAGCCCCACCAGGAACAACATGCAAGAAAGTGGCATAGCGCCCTCCCTGTTTGTTTACAGAACTTCCATACTATACCTTAATTTGATGTATAAATCAATTCAACGTATTGTCCACTGATTGCCGCCTAGCGGCTTGATCATACCTTTAATCTCTAGCATTGTTAAGGTTTGGTTAAAGTCTGTCGGGTCTATCTTTGATTGCTGTAAAATTTCATCGCCATCACGTAGGCCTGTTTGTAATAGTTCTAATATAGTAACCTCATCAGGGTTATCACCTAGAACGAATCGTGTTTGTTCTGGCTTTATGTTTGGTGCGATGACGTCTAATATATCCTGTGTGCTCGTTACTGGTATGGCGCCTTGGCGAATCAAGCCGTTGCAACCAGCACTTTGTGGACTAGTTATATTACCTGGTACGGCAAAGACTTCTTTGTTCTGTCGCAAGGCATGTGCTGCTGTTGACAATGTGCCTGACCGGGCTGCTGCTTCTATCACTACTACTCCATCGGCGATACCGCTAACTATACGATTTCGTTCTAGAAATCTATATTGCATAGGTGGTGTGCCCGGTTCGTATTCGCTGATGAGTGCGCCGCCATTTTCTAGTATCTGCTTTGCGAGCCCTTTATGGCTGGCTGGGTATACTGTGTCCAGCCCGTTCGCCAGAACTGCCATTGTTATCCCTCTCGCCTCTAATGCAGCTCGGTGTGCGATACTATCTATACCCAGTGCTAGTCCACTAACAACAATCACGCCGGCTTTAGCTAATTCAAAGGCAATCTTCTCTGTTACCTCCCTGCCGTATTGCGTGGGTTTGCGTGAACCGATAATTGCTATTGTAGGTAGCCTTTTTTCGGATAAATTTCCTAATATATATAACTTTTTTGGAAAATCATCAAGGTTTGATGACCCCTGTAGATATTCTTCTTTATCTGTTGTTATTCTATTGATTTTCATGATTTAAGTGTTAAAACTGTTGACACAAAGTCAAATAAATGCTAATATGGCATAGTTCAGTTGTCTTTATGGCAACTAGACGCACCTTATACCCCCTATTCTAACCATAAGTTTGCTGCGAGTAAACTTATGACAAAGTTAGAGTGTCCGTGAGTGTGCTGAGACAAGTAACTACCCTCCACTTTATCAGTATATAAGCACTCGCGAGCACACTAATCCCTTTAACCAGCGGACCCCTACAATTGTGAGGTGGGTCACGCGTCCCTCGCGGGAGCCTAGCGGTGCGTTGAAGGGCTAAATAGCGTCAGGCGATGCCCACCCTTGCCTGACGCTTTTTAGTTGTCTAAATTTTGCGACTGATGTGTTCTAGATTACCACTGATGAATTCATGGACTAGTTTGTCTACTAGGTCTAATACATGAGGTAAGCTGTCAGATTCGGATTTGTTGAAACCACTCAAAACAAAGTTGATATCGTTTTCATGTCGGTCTTCCTGGCCTATGCCAACTCGAACACGGGCGTAATCTTCGCCTAGATGGGCGTTGAGGCTTTTTATACCATTGTTACCTGCATCACTGCCGCCTACTCGGCTGCGAACGGTGCCAAACGGCAAGGCTAGTTCGTCATGAATAACTAATATATCGTTATTATCTAGCTTGTAGAAATCTTTCACCGACCGTGCGCCGATGCCACTGTCGTTATAGTAAGTTGTTGGTTTGTAAAATATAATCTTTTCACCATCTACTGTTTTTTCACTGACTAAACCGTGAAACTTTGGTTTTTCTTGCCATTCGCCCGCTAACCTATCAATAGCCATAAACCCGGTGTTATGTCGGGTTTTTTCGTATTTTTTTTCGGGATTGCCGAGGCCAATGATTAGCTTCATTTTTCTTTCTTTTCCTCTTGCCGGAAGCTGAATTTTATCGGTGTGCCGATATAGTCGAATTCTTCGCGGACTTTCTTTTCTAGGTAGCGCTTGTAGCTCCAGTGTAATAGTTTGAGGTTGCTGCCATGTACGACGAACCATGGTGGGTTTGTGTCGGTTTGTACCATGTAGCGTAGTTTGGGGTAAGTATTTTTGAGGCCTGCTGGCGGGTGCATGCCGATAGCTTTTGACAGAACTTTATTTAGTTTAGCTGTTTGGTGTTCAACTTTGCGCCGAGCATCGATGTCGGAAACCAAATCAAAGATTTTGGTGACGTTCTGACCGGTCACGGAGCTAGTGAATATCAGCGGTGCCCATGGGGTGAATTTGAAATAATATGCGATTTTTGGTGCCAAGGCGTCACGTGTATAGGCATCTTTGCCCTCGACACTGTCCCATTTGCTGACGACAATTATCATGCCCTTGCCTGCTTCGTCGATTAGCCCGGCTAGGCGTTGGTCCAGTTGTGTATTGAGCTCGTTGACGTCCATTAGTAGCAAACATACGTCTGATTCTTCGATGGCTTGTAGGGTCCGTAGAACACTGAATTTCTCGATACCAACTTCTTGCTTGCCCTGTCGGCGTATACCGGCAGTGTCGAGTAGTTCTACGTCACGCTTTTTGTATTTCACGGATACGCGATTCACATCACGAGTTGTGCCGGCAATGTTGGCGACAATTGCCTGCTGCTTGCCTGCCAAGGTGTTAAACAAGTAGCTTTTACCGACGTTTGGGCGGCCAACTAGAGCGATTCGCAGGACGTCATCGCTTTCATATTGTCTGGCAGCTGGGATGAGCTCGACAATTGCATCGAGTGTTTTTCGGATACCGCGACTGTGTTCAGCGGAGGTAGGTAAAATCATCTTTATACCCAGGCGACGAAATTCCTCGATGTCCAAAGCATCTTTGAGGTCTACTTTGTTGGTCAGTAATATGACTGGTTTGCGGCTTTTGAGGGCTTTTTTGGCTACTATGCGGTCTTGGTCGCTAGGATGTTTGGTGCTGTCTACAACTACCAATATGGCATCAGCCGCCTCGGCTGCTTCGTCAATTTGTTCCTGAATACTAGCTTCAAACTCGTCATCGGGGTCTTTTAACCCCGCTGTGTCTACCAACCAAAATTGCTTGTCATTGTATTCAGCTTTGCCAACTACGTTATCACGTGTTGTACCGGCCTCGCGGGCGACGATTGCCTGCTGGCTACGCATAATGCGATTAAATAGACTACTCTTGCCGACATTTGTTTGACCGACAATAGCAACGGTTGGTAATTTCTTGCTCATAATTTTATTTATTATAACAGAGGTGAGATGAAAAGTAAAAAGGCGCCCCCCGAGGGGGACGCCTGCGCACTGAGTGTGCGACTTGGTTCAGAGCTTGGGCAGCTTTGGCTCTGTCTGAGAAATGACCTGTCCCGTCCGAGCGCATACCGCACCAGCGGCCTTGCGAACGGCAGGAACATTTGCGTAGTCATCGGCCTCATTTTTACCCAGGCTGCTATACGCCTTCTTGTATGTCAGAAGTGCTGCGCCGAAGTCGGCCTTGCTCTTGTAGAGATCGGCTTCCTTGGCTGTGCAGAGCTGACCTGCGCTGTTCATCACCTTGGCCTGAGCCGTTTCGACTGCCTTTTTCTGGGCAATCGTCGAGGTGACGCTCGGCGTGCTACTGATTGAACAGCCAGCCAGCCCGATTGCCATCATTACCCCGATGGCAAGGGTTATTGCGCGAAGTGAGCGCATGTCTCACATCCCTTCATGGTTGATTACAAAATGTAAGATTTTTATATATTAATAAATTATTGTATATTTGTCAATTATACATTTTAGTTTCACCACTGTTAATTATTGACAAAATATATACAAAAATGTATAATAAAGAAATATGACGCAGCATGACCACATAATTGACGATTATCCTTACAAGATAGAAAAAGAGATTGCTAGATTTGACACACAGACTGCATTAAAATTAGTTACCTACAAGGTTATTGATAACTTTGTCCAAGGAGTTGGAAATGGTTTTATAACCTGGGTAGACTCTAGCCAGTCATGGGATGGGCACGCGATTGCTGTCGAACAGGGTGAGGCGCAACGAATACTATTTAGATACCTACATGTTCATAGGGGCAGCCAAGAGCTCATACAAGAGGCAGACCTAGAGATTGATTTAAGGGGCGGTTCGATGGAAGGACTAGCAACCGACAAAGATTATACTAAAGGTATGGTCGAGGAGGCTTTGCATAATTTTGACAAGCATAATCTCACCTATATCTACGCTATGCTCACCAAAGCTGCGAGAATTGGTAGTATGCAAAAGGCTGCGCCTAAAAATGATAAAAGTGTGATGAATATAATTACTGCAGACAAACTAGATGACCTTGTGATAGAGGGAAAGATAAGAGCATTAAAAGAAAAGGAACCCCCCCTCCCTCACTTGTCCAGAGAGTTTTTCGAGGCCGTTAGAAACTTACAGGGAGTAGAGACAGGCCTCGCGGGCAAAGGTGACAGAGAGATACACTTGCAGATTAGTTTTGGTACGAAAGAATCGTATGCGGTTTGGCTCTCTTTCTCTGATGGTAATCTAGTGGAGACAGAATTTATTAGACACAATCATCATGAAATAGTTGGCGATGGATACGACTATCGCACCGATGGCGAGACTAATGCTTTTGAAAACGCATGGGATTTGGACAGAATAATCCACACAATCGAAAGAGGCTTACCGATGAGTAAAGCTTCATTTGAACTTCTCAGCGAGGAAGCGTCTGGCGAAGAGCCCGAAGAATCTTAATGAGCAATAAAATAGCGCCCATGTGGCGCTGCCCGAGAAGACAGAGCTTAGCTCGATGTCTCCTCGGGGGTGTGTTAGTCGTGTTTGGGTCGATCTGCGCTCGGGAGCCATCCGGAGTTGACCTCCAGGGTTTCCCAATCAACGCGTCTGTCAAAGAGCTTCCCTGCGATAAATGTGACAAGCGTCCAGCCTGCAATTTTTGCTAACCTTCTTTTCATGCTTGTCCCTTGCGGAGTAGACTACTAGCACTAAACTATACTATATCCTCAAATTTTTACATTTTCAAGTAATAGTTATTTCTTGCCATTTTTTTGGCTCTAAATCACCTAATAAATAATTTCCGAATTGTATTCGATGCAATTTTGTAACGGCGTAACCTAGTGAATCAAAGGTGCGACGAATCTGACGATTACGCCCCTCTTTCATAGTAATTTTATAGCCTTTGTCGAGCTTTTCTATCATGAATTTACTCGTGCCATCTTCTAGCTCGATGCCATGGTCGCTAATCATTTGCTGATGCAGCGGCTGCAGTGGTTTATCTAGCTCTACCTCATATATTTTGATTTTTGAAAAGCTAGGATGAGTCATAGTATGTGCGAAATCACCGTCGTTTGTTAGCAAAATAATTCCTGAACTATCGCGGTCCAGTCGGCCGACGGTTTTTAGCTGCTGCAGTTCTGGTGGTAACAAGTCATAGATTGTCGGGTTATCACCTTGTTGTTTGCGTGAACATACATAACCTACGGGCTTGTGAAAGGCTATCAGTTGCGCTGCTGCGCTTTTATCTATCTCTTGTTTATCTACAACAATAGACGCACCCTCGTCGGGCTGTTCACCTAGCTGGGCTACTTTGCCATCGACAGTTACCCTACCCTCGTCAATCAAAGAATCCGCTTCGCGACGGGAAATGCCCAAAATACGAGCAATATGTTTATTGAGTCGAGTCATAATAGTTTATTATAGCTTATCGTTCAGGTGGAACGAGCGGTGTATCGGTGTGTTCGGGTGCTGGTGGTAGGCCTGGAGCCGGAGCTGGCTCTGGTGTTGGTTCAGGGCTTGGAACAACTGGCGGTACATCGGCAGGAGCTGGGGCTAATGGTGGCGCAATTGGTTCACTGGCAACAGGCGCTGGTGTAGCAGGTACACTCGCACTTACCTCCGTTGGAGGTACTGCTGATGATGCACCGTCAGGTACGTTTTCTATATCTTGAATTGAACTTTTAAATTCTTTGTCGATTAGTTCACCAACATCTACGTTACTAACGCGCGGGTTGTCTTTTAATGGTTGAATCACACGGTCACCTAGTGTACTAGGTCGTTGTCCGGTGAACGGAGCTGTCGGTTCTGGAATAGTGCTAGCTGGTGCTACTAAATCAGCTACCTGCTGGTCAGGAGCCGGAGCAGGTGGAGCTGGCATTGGTGAGATTGGTACAGTGGCCGCTGCCGCACCAGTTGCTATAGGTGTTGTTGGCGCAACCGGAGTAGGCGCTAACGGAGGTGTGGGCGCTGCAGCAGGAGCTGCCGGAGCGGCGCCAGGTTTGTCAGCTAGTACTTGGTGGACTGCCTTTACAACGTCTTCGATACCGACTTGTGATTTGACGAGATACATATCGGCGCCTAATTGTTCGCCACGTTTGCGTTGTTCGTCGCTAGATAGCGCTGTCATCATGATAACTTTGATATTTTTTGTTTCGGTTGTAGAACGCAAAATGTCCAGCATGTCGAAACCACTGATTTTTGGCATCATGACGTCACTCACAATCAGGTCTGGTCGGTCTTTGATAGCCATAGCTAGGGCTTCTTCGCCATCGCCAGCAGAAATAATGTCATATCCCTCTGCAAGTAACCTTACGCCGTATATCTCTCGTAGGCTCTTGTCATCTTCGACAAGCATAATTTTCGTCATATTACCCCCATTTTAAATGTTACTTTGCAAAAATGCTAGTGCTTTTTTATTTTTCTACATCATGTCGGCTGGTGTAGTCTCGATTTTCCGGGTTGCCTCTTCGTGAGATAACCTAGTAAATTCTACTAAAAAGGTACTTCCTTCTCCGTATAGAGACTCTAGCCATAAACGCCCGCCCATGGTCTCTACTAGTCTACGACACAAATACAGTCCTAGTCCAGTACCACCAATATCACGGGTATCAGAATTATCAACACGATAGAATTTTTGGAACAAATGCACCTGGTCTTCCTTTGGTATTCCTATACCCGTATCGTGTACTGATAATGTGGCGTGGGTAGCATCCCCGATAATATCCACAGTCACATTGCCCTTGAGGGTGTATTTGATAGCGTTTTCGATGAGGTTACTGACGACTTCGCGCAAATGGTCATTATCGACATCTACATAGTACACAGGACTCAGCGGGTGGCCTATACCGTTTTGCTGAGTGGTGGGTTTGAACATTAGGACTAGTCCTTTTTCTTTTGCCCGTGCATCGAATGTGCTGACGATTTCACCAACAAACGCCACGAGATCCACTACTTTTGGATTGTTCTTTAGTCTTCCGTCCTCGACACGGGATATATCCAACAGGTCCTGAAAGAGATTTCCAAGGTGCTTTACACTAGCCGAGGCTTTTGTTAGGTAATCTCGTGCTTTTTCGTCGATGGCTGCTGTGTTTGGGTTTAGCGCTAGGCCTAAATAGCCTTCAATCGTAGCCACCGGTGTGCGCATTTCGTGACTGGCAGTTGATATAAACTCTGCCTGTTGGCGTTCTTCTTCTTTTTCGTGGGTAATATCGCGGAACACAATGATAGCACCAGCGCCAATTTGGCCTACAGGCGAGGCCGAGACAGATACCAATAACTTTTTACCCGAACTGGTTTCTAGCTGTAGCTCGTTGGTTGTGACTGGGTTGTTGGTCCGCAAAACTTGTTGGATTGGGTCGGTGTTTTCGTTGACTGCTTCGCCGGTTTTATTCAGTAGCTTGATAACAGATTTGTAATCTAGTTTCAATGCGTCTTGTTTACCCCAGCCAATGATAGATTGTGCGGCTGGGTTGATTAGTTGAATTGTACCCTGCGAATCAACAGCAACTACCCCGTCATTGATAGCGTTAATTACGATTTCAGATTTGTTGGCGACTTGGCTGAGCTCACGGACAAGCTCGCTGTAGGCCTTGTCCTTTTGGGTATCTGGATGTGATTTGTGATGCCATATTAACCAGCTGGCTAGTACTGGGATTTCATATGCCAAGACAAAGATTAATATATCGGACTGAGCGTCTAGTTGATGAAAAACGAATAGTTGGGATACGAGGTATATATTGACGCCTACTAAAAATCCGATGAGGGTTCTAGTTCCGAATAGTCCAGCAAAGACGCTAACCAATATCCATAGTGCGATAAATGGTGAGTTAATCGGGTGCGTTAGTATCAGTAACAGTGCGACGTTGGCGCTCAGGCCAAGGTATATAGCTAGGGTGATTTGCGCCAGTTTTTCGCTGGGTGCGAATAGATATGCCGATATACTAGCGACCGCAACTGCGACCGAGACTAGTGCAACCGGGAATGGTACCAAAAAATCTGCGGTGACGACTTCGCCACTGGCAAAATAACCAAATGCAAATAACCCTACTAAAAAGAGCGACACAAAGAAAGATATCTCGCAAATGCGACGGTACCAAAAAGCCGAAATGGTAAATGTTGACTCGTCCGAGTTTATCCCCCACCCTCCTCTGTGTTAATTGCTAGTGTTTATTATTGCAAAAATGAACGGAGTTTACTAGGAGTTTATTAAAAGGTTCGCTATAATTAGCCTCAAATGAAGTTTGCTATACGTTTTAAAAACGTCAAAGAGAAGAAATTATTTCTCATTGCGCTATCTTCGGCTGCTGTTTTCTGCATTGTAGTTGCCAGCTTATCATTTATACTCACTCAACCAGTGAGACAAGACCCAAACATGCCACTTATGATAGATGAAAATGCATCCAAAGGAGACCCTAGTCAACCAGGACCAGCGGATTGTATAACTTGCTAGAGCATTGTAGTTTTATATTAACTTGGTGATCTCGAGGGGAATCGAACCCCTATTGCCGGGATGAGAACCCGGATTCCTAACCGTTAGAAGACGAGACCATCAAGTGAATACAAATTGTTGACTGTGTGCTACAGGATTTTACCATAACAGAGAGAGGTTTGCTATAATCCTATATACATATGGATAAAAAAATCACAATTTTAGGTCATGTTTGTATAGACCGCAACGTTAGCGAGTCATCTAGATATGAATCTTGGGGTTCGGCAGCGATGTATATGGCGCGTTATTTTAGTAGTGATGATAGCTTGCAAACCAATATCATAGCTAGTTGGGGTGATGATTTTACACAATATACTGATGGTTTAGATTTGTACCCACTACTCTCTAATGTTAGCAAAACCATGGTATATGAAAATACTTCAGTCGGCGGCAAGCGCACGCAGAAATGCTACAACGCTGATATCCCTAACCCCGAGCTGGACGACGATGCATTAACGGTTTTAGGCTCGTCCGATATTTTCATCTTGGCCCCACTCACGCCCAGTTTTGACAGCGCATATATGAACAGAGCTATGGGGTCGTTGGATCAAGATTGTCTCAAGGTTTTATTACCGCAAGGGTACTTTCGGGCGATCAGGTCGGATGGTACTGTAACGCCGCAGGAATTTGCAGATGGTCGAGCGATTGTCGAGCAATTTGATATCGTTATATTTTCCGAAGATGATTATCCACACGCCATGGACCTAGCCGAAGAATGGAGCTATTACACTACGGTTGTGATGACATTGGGTCCAGAAGGCGCAATGATTGTGCAAGCTGGTGAACGTGAAGTTGTCGCCGTTGAAGAACCCGTACCTCCAGATAAGATTGTTGATTCTGTCGGCTGTGGAGACACTTTTAGCGCAGCTTTGATTCGTTCATACTATACAGAGAGGGACATTCACTACGCCGTTATGATGGGCAATGAAGCCGCGCGACGAAAACTACTCACTACCCGCGAATAGCGGATGTTTGCGGGCTGTTATTCGACTTGTGCGCTGACAACTTTTTGTCGCGGCAAACCAACCATACTGCGGATGGCTTTTGAGATATGAGGCTGCATTGCTAGTTGCCTAATAATTGCTGCCTCCACGTCTTCATCCATAGGCTCTTGCCCTAGTTCTACAACCTCGGCAGTGCCAAAATTGAATATGTTTTCGAGTTTGTTTAAAAATTCGTGTAACTCGGGGTTAGACTGGTGTCCGGCTTCTACCCACTGTATTTCATCCCTGTCAGAATATTGATTTTTGTAACGCAGATAGTCGCTACCGTGTGCCCACTCTGGTATTTTGAATACCTTTGGCTGCGAAGCCTCACTATTGTCAGGGGGTGATATGGTGATAGTTATAACTTCATTTTTGTCTGCTAGTTCAATTTTACTAATCAGAAATCTGTCCATCACATGCAACTCCATTTTTTGTCGAGCTGTGAATATTTCGCTGAGGGCATCGTAGACGCAGTACGCCCTATCAAAGTACGCGTTGGCATACGATAATTCTTGCATAGGAATGATACGGCCACCTTCGATTTCGGTCATTGCCATATTTTACAGTATTTTTGCCCTGACGGCAAAATTATAATTCTTTGATAATATCGAGCAGCTTGCGGGGTGTGATGTCGGCTTTGATGAGGTAGGCCTCGACTTTTTGCTGCAGTTCCTCGCGCTTTTTATCGTCTTCGTCAAAGTTTGTCAGTATCAGCACTTTTGTATTTGGTATCAAATCTTTTTCACCACGCAGTTCGGCTATTACCTCGTTGCCCTTTTTTTCTGGCAACATGAGGTCTAGCAACATGAAATCATATTGCTTGCTCTTGGCTGCAGCTAACCCGTCGCTACCGCTGAGCACCCAATCAACTGCGTATCCAGCTTGGTTGAGGGAGCGTACATACATCTCGCCGATGAAACGGTCGTCTTCTATACACAGTACCCTTTGTTGTTTTGCATCCATAATTATCCCCTATACATCGAATGGTTTTTGATAAATTTTTTGTCTTTTTTGTCTATCATTGCTTCGTTACTATTATCGCTTTTTGCGAGCTTGTCTGCAATAGATGCGTAGGTTGGAATAGTAAAGGCAAATGTTGTGCCATGCCCTTCGTCGCTACGGACTGACACCGTGCCGCCATGCGATTCGACGATGGCCTTTGTGATATACAGTCCTAACCCAGTACCAACAGTATTTTCGCGCGACCTGTGTGAACGATAAAATTTGTCAAAGATATGACCTAGTAATGCACCTGGTATACCTATACCATTGTCTTGCACGCTCACTTCGACAAAATTGTCTTTTAGCCCGGCATTGACGACTACCAACCCGCCCTCGTTGCTATATTTGATAGCATTGTCGACTAGGTTAACAATGACTTCGCTAAGGCTGCCGCGGTCAGCGGCGATGGTCGGCAAGTTTTCTGGGATATTAACATTGAGCATGCGGTGATGTGTACGGGCACGTAGGTCCAAATCGTCACCAACCGATTGATAGACTCGAGTCAAAGTTTCTTCCTTTAGATGCAACTGCAAATGACGGCGGTCATAGCGCGATACATTCAATATATTGTTTATATATGTCGTTAGTCGATCTGCTGATACATCTAAACGTTCAAAGAAAGCCACCTGGTCCTGTGTCAGGTCCAGTTCTTGGCGCAGGACATCCAAGTAGCCTTTGATAACCGTGATTGGTCCACGCAGTTCATGTGCAGCTAGCGCGGTAAAGTCTAAATCGTCTTCGTCGGCACTATAGTCATCGGTCCGGTCTATGCTGACTAAAATTGTTTCTATAGCACTCTCGCCGTTCTGTTGGTATAGAGCTAACATGTCAAAGAATTGACGCGTGTCTTCGCTCTCGATATTTATTTGGCGTAGACGTTTCCACCAGTGTGACGAGCTGATGTTTTTGCCGGCTGTTGTGTCGAGCCAACCCAGCAAAGAGTCGTTTTCGGTGAAATTAACGTTTAACTCTTTGCCGCCACCTCTAGTTGGTGCAGCTTTATTTGCATAAATGATTTCGCGCTTTGCGTTGAGGGCAATAATACCTATTGGCAAATGGTCTAGTAGAGATTGAGCAAAGACTGTTTCGGTTGTGATGCCCTCTTCGGGTTCTTTCTCGGCATGCAGGCGTCGAATTAGTTCGACAACGGTACTATTTTTATCAAAAGGCTTGTCGCTATATGCATACAACAACGCATTAACGACCTGGTGGATTGGTTTGCTGGCAACAATGTTGACTATGTAGGCCGCGATGGCCTCCAATAGTAAAAATGTTCCTGCTAATATCAATCCTAATTGCCAAGTAATAGTGGGTGCGGCAAGAATAAACCAAATGCCAGCAATGATGGCAGCGATGATGGTTTGCAACACCAAAAAAGTCACAATTAGTTTTGTGGACTGTTGTCGTGGGTAGCTATTTACTGCCATGCAACGCTCCTGTCGGTGCCAATAGCAGTTATCCAAGTCTGTCCTGGTTCGAGCAGAATCTCTTTGCCCTTTGCGTCTATGAATTTGATTTGTGATTTTTTGGCGTCTTTTTTCCAGGTGCCTTGTGCATGCGTGCCGTCTTGGAATACATGAACTTCACCAGTGCCAATGGTGGTCATTTGTTCGCGGTATCCGTCCTCAAAGCCTATAACGGTTGGGACTTTCATAACGATGACAACGCGCGGTGCGATTTGTCCGCCCTCCCGGTCCAGGTGTGGCTTGCCACCCTGGGATCGGATATATGTTTTAGTAGCCGTATCGTAACTGTAAGCCGAGTTATATAGTGGCCCGGATATATTGACCTGAATGTTGTTTGCAACTTCGGGTTTGGTGGTCGTTTTTTTAGCAGGCGCTGGTTTGGTTGGAACGCGCGTAAATCCAGTAAAGTTTGATTCTAAATAACCTTTCTTTGCATTAAGAGCATTTAATCTTTCGAAACTGGTATAGACATTGTGCGGTGCATAGCGATCAGTTGCACGCCAATAGGCGGCGCTGTTAAAGAACTGGTCTATATCGCGGTATTGCCCATTGCGGACTTCCTGCAGGGCATTGTAGCTACCACCAACATGGGCAATACTGGCGTCAAAAGCTGCAACCCAATCTACATAGTATGGGCGGACAGAGCGAACAGGTCCGATTAGTGCCGGTTGTTGCTCTTGGTACAGTACTAAAAAGCGCGTGATGCCACCTTCGGCTATGGCTTCAAAGACTACTCCGCTGTCCTTTAGCCCAGATTGTGGCCTGGCATCAGGACTGTTTTCTATCATGATACCTGTGACGGCACGTTTTGTGGCGGTTTCATCTGGTAGTTCGTTGCCAGTTAGTGGTGAGTAATATTTTTCGGCGAGTTTTTTACGAATAAAGTTGCCAGGTGTGGCGACATCTGGGTCACGATATTGTCCTAGCATAACTAGTAAACCAACGCCTGTTGCGATGATAATTGCGATACACGCGAAAAAGTACCTCAGTCCTGTATCGTCATGTAATAACTGGTGTATTTTAGTCCAACGCTTTGGTTGTGTGACAACGGTCGAAGCTTCATTAATATGAAGTTCCCCATCAAAATGATGTCGTTTCTGTTTTTTGCCCACTAGCATAAGTATCATTATAGCAACTTCTTATAGAGATTTGTATGTAGCTTTCATACAAACACCTACAAGGTTAGTGAGACCAAGACTTTTTTACGAGTCTCGGTCTCATAGTGAGCCATCCAGGCTCGCTACTAACAACTGAAAGGTGAGGTTTCATCACTACTCCATCCGAGAGCATCATCATGTGGGTGGCCAGCTTTGCGGTACCCGATATATAGGTCGATGAGCCTCAAGTACTCGTTCCTGCAGTCTTCTGCTGCGAATTGGTCGTAGTCGCCCAGGACCTCATCAACTTGCGCTTGCGTGATGGTCGGAACGCCTTTTTGCAGCACTTTCTCTTGCTCGCCTCTGCCCGTGAAGTCACACTGACTCATCGTCAGACCTGACACCACGAAAAGAACGAGGATTATTAGCAGTTTCATATCCACTCTCTGTAGTTGTTTTGAAGTAGCTTGTTCCAAAAAAAATGAAACGTGATTAGTATTATATAATAAAAATGATTATTATACAATATTGTATCGTACCAGACGAGTCGATATTTCGACTATTCTGGTACGAGGACAGAGGAGCGTGAGGCTCCAGCCTCGTGACCTTTACGCCAAAGTGAAGTCAAGTTTTCGCCACCTGTATTTCACTTTGAGCTGGTAGCCCTTTTCTTCGAGCGCCTTTGTGACGTGGTCGGTGAAAAGGGATTTGACTGAAGTAGGCGATCCACCACCTGCCCGACGCACCTGTTTTACGCATTTGCGTAACTCTGATGAGACGGGCAGGACAAACGGCACAACTACTCCTTCTTCGAGCCTGAGTACTTCGCGGTTGTGATTGATCTCCATTACGGCGCGAGCAACTACTACAGGCACCTTTCTCAGGAGCTCTTGGGTTTCATTGTTCATCGCTCACCTTGGCTTTCAGGCAGTAGCGCCAGTTACAGCTCACCTTCACCTCGCGCCCCTTCTTTTCAGAAAGGCGCTTGCTGACCTTGCGGGCAAGGGCTCTGCGCGTGACATCGCCCGAGTGCCCGATGTGCATACCAAGCGATCTCATCTGAAATCTCATTTTGATTGGAATAGAGATTTGGCCGATTTGCCTGGACTCACCTGAGTCCCAGCGCAATGCGATGTCCAGTTCAATCTGTTCGACGAACTGGGTTGCGAGCTCTCCTAGCCCACGCTCAAAGGCGTCAAGTAGAGCCTGTTCTCGTGGGGTTGTCATGCTTATTGCTGTGCTTCCCACTTTATATCTCCTCTGGTTAGAGCTTGACGTGGATGCGGATGCGCCCACATTTGACTTTTGCTGACTTAAAGCGAGTTTGCCTCAATGCGTGCTGAGTGCTATCCGCCAAAATTTGGCGGGTTACGCGGTGGCTGGTGGAGTGCCTAGTGAGGCGCATAACAACCAACAGAACCTGCGTGCTGAACGGTAGAAAGACTTTTGCCGAAGACCTTTTCTTTCTGATGTCAGCGACCTCGAGGGCTCGATTCGCCAGGTATATACCTGACTCGTCCAGCGCGTTGGTGATAGGTGGTACTTCACGGGTTTTTTCGACCGCTACTGGCATTGACTTCCCCTTGCTGTAGAACTTAGCCGAAATTGAACATGTAGTATCTGTCGGTTGGGTTCATTGTCTTGATCCGAAAAGCTGTTACAAAAGCTACGCCAGTAACAGCGCATAGCAGTACTGCGCGCTTGCTCATTTCTTCTCCTCTGTCTAATTGTGAATTTTACTACTCCTACGAATTGTAAAAGAGTTAGGTTATTTATATCATAAAATTACTGTTGCTGCAAACGACGGAGGACGGTTTCTTTACCCAGTAGTGCTAGGGTGTCGTTGAGCTGTGGGCTGAACGGTGCCCAGGTTGTGTAGATACGAATGAGGCTAAATAATACACCAGGTTTTTCACCAGTGGTTTCTAGCAGCTGGTTTAGGGTGTTTTGAATCGCATCAGGGGTAAATTCACTATTTTGCAATGCATTACGGGCGTCGTTTATTAGTTCTGCACGTCTTTCAGGTGATAATTTACGTGACTGCTTGTTATTATCGATTAATTCCATGCTAGGCTGTGGGTCAGCGAAGAAATAGCCAAATTGCTGTAAATCACGCAGGGTTTTTAAACGGTCCTGTCCTAATGCAAGGACTTTTTGTTTGTAATTCTCGTCGGCATTCTCTGCTTCAGTTGGCCAATAATTACCCACCTTTTCATATAAATCGTGGGTAGAAAGTTGTCTAATGAATTGTCCGTTGACCCACTCTAGCCGTTTTTCGTCAAAATGTGCCCCTGATTTTTGTACACGGTCTAGGCTGAATTTTTCTATTAGTTCATTTACTGTGAATACTTCTTGTTCGGTGCCATCATTCCAACCTAATGTCGAGATAAAACTCACCAAAGCCTCTGGCAAATAACCATCATCAATATAATCTAGGATATCTTTTGCACCATCACGTTTACTGAGCTTTTTGCCACCACTTGCTGCCATGATGTGGGGCATAGTGGCTAAAATTGGGGGTTCAATATCTAGTGCCTCGTATAGGTTTAGGTAGTTTGGAGTACTAGAAATGAATTCCTGACCCCTGATAATATGTGAAATTTGCATCTGTGCATCGTCTACGATATGCGCAAAGTTATAGGTTGGGAAACCGTCGCTTTTGATCAATATAAAATCATCGATTACCTCTGGACCAGTTGATAAATCACCCATCACTTCATCGTGCCATTGGTACGCCTTCGGGTCGGATTTAAAGCGCAATGGCCGGCTACCATCCCAGGCTGGAGGATTTTCTGGACGATGATTACGATACAAAAATGGCTTTTTCTCAGCCTGGGCTTTTTCACGAAAAGCCTGTAGTTCTTCACGAGTATATGGGTCAGCATATGCTCGTCCACTATCAATTAGTTTTTGTGCACATTGTTTGTATATTTCCAGCCGCTCACTCTGTTTATATGGAGCAAAATCACCACCTATATCCGGGCCCTCGTCATAATTAATACCCAAGGCTTTCAGACTATCTATTAGATGTTCGGCAGAGCCTTCTACTTCGCGAGCTTGGTCGGTATCTTCTAGTCGTAGTATAAACTTGCCGTTATTTTGACGTGCTACTAGCCATGCAAATAATGCAGTTCGAACCCCGCCAACATGCAAATAGCCAGTTGGGCTGGGTGCGAAACGAGTGCGTACATCTTTTGTCATTACAATCTATTTTAACAGATAAAAGCATGAAAAAACGCCCGAAGGCGTTGTATATGACAAGTAGAAGTTATGGGTTCTGCCCCGCCGCTCCCGATTTGGAGCGGCGGGTGGAGCCTGACTCAGTTGTATCGCGCAGCCAGTGAGATTTCGCTGGAGCTGATCTCGAGGACAAGTATCGGTGGCATCTGATTGCACGAGCAGTGCGTGAAGCCCACCTCGCCCTCAGACTTGCCAAGCGCTTTGAACAGGAGTGGGTTGATGGTGTTTTGCACCATCTCTGAATCGTCACCCTGTTCAATTCGTGAGTCAAACACGATTGCGAGATGACCGTCGACGACTTCGACTTCTGTGACGAAGTCGATTGCCTCGATTTCTGACAGGACGTCGGCGTCCCAAGCGTCTTCGATGAGTTGGCCATCTTCGCTAATCGGAGCGAAGTATGCGCCGTTTTCCTCGTTGTGCACGATTATCTGCGTTTTGCTGTCCACAGCATAGCCTCCTAAGGCGTGTATAACTTCTACTTGTCAAAAGGCGTCCAGTGACCCTAAAAACAAGAAAAGTCTTTGATTTACGAAAGGGTTTTGACTGTGTTACATATTAACACATAATATTAAATATGTCAATACATACAAGGTGTTAGCTACATACTAGCGACGATGCGCTCGACCTGTTGGTTCGACAATGTCGCGGTGCCATCAATGACATGCAATATTCCGCCATTTACCCAGACGGCTTTTTTGCCGTATGTGTAGACAGTCAGGCCTTGGACGCTATGTATCTGGTAGTCGTTTTTAGAATCAGCTTCAACATAGTTGTCGAGGGTGGCTATCGGGTCCCAGTCTGTAGGGCGTTGCGCCAAGTTGTAGCCTGTATTGCCACTATTTGCTTTGTAGCTGACGTTTATTTCGCCATCATTATAGCTAATTGGTCCATGTATTCGGTAACCTGCTGGCTGGTATGCTGGCAGGTTAGCATTTATGCCAGTACTAGCGGCTGCGACGCGAATAGACAGGTTGGGAATATTGATGTATGTCAGGTAGCCGCCTAACATAACCATAGCTAGGCTGGTCATAGCAGCGCTAGCAAAACGAGGTCGTCGGCTTGTGTGAGATTTTTGGTGTGAGTTTATAGATTCTGCTGGAACTTTTTCTACAGCCTGGCCTAGTAGGTGCTCTTTTATAACACGAGAGCTGATGTGGGCACTTTCTCGGCTTTTTGCCTGTAAATGCTCGATATGTGCCTGTTCTAGTGCTTTGGTTTGTGCGGCCAAGTCATAATCAACGCCAGATTTTTTTGGTGCAGTATGGTGTTTTGTTGGTGCGAATTTTGTGATACGGTCGGACTTTTGCACACTACGGTGTACTTTGCTGGCGTTCGGACGCGTTTTGCTAGCTGGTTTTTTCAATATATCACGGCGTAAAGTTGTCGATTTTTGAGGAGTGGTACGAGCGTGAGGTGCGACATTTCTAGTTTTTTGCGCCACCGTAGCGCTACGCTGTGGTTGAGGTGCGATGTCATTAATAACACGAACTTTAGCAGTAGCCTGATGCGGCCCTGCTGTTGGCTTGCCAGTTGCCATATCATACGTCTTGCCGTTGATAATGACTGTTTGTTTTTTTGTGCTCATTTTTCCTTTTCCTCACTCAGTTCTTCCCCTGAACTGCTGTGCTTACGTTTATAATACTACGTTTGATGCAAAATTTGCAATAGTTTTTTGCAACAAAATATACAGTTAAAATCATCTGTTTCGAGGTATAATGAAAACATATGCACAATAAGAAACAGCGCCAGCGCGAATTGGCAAAGCGTACTCTGACCTATACCGCTATGACGGCCTCTGTTATCATCCTAGTTGTTGTCTCGTTATTTTTGGTTTTGGGCTACACTGTCAACAAAAAAGGCAGCCCTGAACAGGGCGGCTTGGTTCAATTCAGGAGCTTTCCTACTGGTGCTAGCGTCAGTGTTGATGGTGCAAAGCAAAGTTTTACGACAAACAATAAAAAGAACGCTAGCGCCGGTTATCACAACGTGACAATGGACCTAAAGCAATATAGGGGTTGGAGTAAGAACTTTGACCTAGGCAGTGGCGAACTGCTGTGGCTCAATGCTCTACTGGTTCCAAAACATATTGCCACTACCGAGGTCCAAACTTTTGACCAGCTCAGTAGTATGAAGATATCTCCGAACAAAAATTGGGTAGCTGTTATCGAGAAGCCTAACGAGCCAAAGCTAAAGATCATTGATACTAGTGACGAAAACAAACTGAAAACAATTGAACTGGCTATACCCGAGATTGTTGCTAAATCAAATAGCCCTGGTGATGTGTTCAAGGTTGTCGAGTGGAACTTTGGCTCACGTTATTTACTGGTGTCGCATATTAGTGGCGCCAAGACCGAATGGCTACGTCTGGATCGCAGTGACGTCAATAATGCTCGCAATATATCAGTGCTAAAAAATATTAACATCAGTGACGCGCACTTTGTTGGCGATAGCGGCAACGTCATGTATGTACTGTCAGATGGGTTTATCAAAAAAATTGATATAAGTAACGCCAATGATGTGCCAAAGAATGTTGCAGAAAATGTGCGGGAGTTTGAGCTATATAAGGACGACCGGATTGGTTATGTTGCCAATAAGCCCACTGGGCAGGTAGTTGGTTTTTATGACGAAGCATTACCAAAAGCTCGTGAAATAAAAAACTTTAAACCAGAACAGCCAAATGTCCATTCGGCTATCAGTAATTATTTTAACGACGACTATCAAGCTATTTCATATGGCACAACTATCGAGGTTATAAAGAACCCAATAGGAGCAAAGAAAACCTTTGCCAAGTTCGAGTTACCTAGTGGCGTGCAGTGGCTGTATTTCTCGAACAGCGGACGCTTTGTAGTCGCTCAAAATGGGTCAAATATGTCAGTTTACGACCTAGAACGTCGTCAGAACTTTCAGTTCACTTTGCCGAATAACCCACCATACAAAACAGACCATCATCTCAAATGGCTCGATGATTTTCATTTTGTCAGTGATGTTGGCGGCACATTAACTATCTTTGAATACGACAACACGAACATCGAAACTATCAGTACTGTTACAGAAGGCTACGATGCCAGCTTGAGTGACAATGGCAAGCGAATGTTTAGTATTGGAACCAACTCGGCTACTGGCAAGCCAGTACTACAGTCCTCCGTTATGGTTGTTGACTGATTATCTAATACCGAATAGCCGTTCGAGGGTTGATGGCGAGTAGCCGCGTATTTGGTTTGTGTTTCCCTGTTGCTTGTTTGTGTCAGCCTTTTGGGCTTTTGTTGGGTCTGGGCTGACTTGGTCGGCAAAAACTAGTAGACGCCGCAGAGCGGTCCCAGGAGGGTCGCAGGTTATCAAAATAACACTAGGCTTTGTGCTGTCCGGTGGTGTAACTTTGGCGATATCTTTCGGGTCGATTATTTCTTTTTTGGTGACAGAATACGTATAGCGTGTGCCTTGGTAATTGATATAGAAATTATCACCAACATCTAGTTTGCTGAGCTGGACAAACACGAACTTGTATTTGCCATCATCAAATACATCCATACTAGAGTGCCCTAATATTGTGGTCGCCCCATTTTGTCCTGGTACGCTGGCGGCGCTAGCAATTGGATAGTGCACTACTCCATCACGTAGATGGTCTTCTACAGAGTTGTTATCTAACGGATTGATTCCGTATATCATGGGGGCTTCGACGTTGATTTTCGGTATGATGAGTTTCGGTTCCGGTCCGACTTTGGTACTACCAGATGGGTCTAAGATGATGTTTTGTGGGTCGATACTACCCGGGCTGACATAGGCATGAACGGTTGCAAAGATAAATTGGTTGTATTGCAGGAACAAAAAGACGAGTGCAAAAACCACCGCTGTCATAATCGGTGCGTAATGTCGTGACTTTTTAACTTGCACTGCCCTATCTTTGACTGTACCAAGCAATTGGTCACGTAGTTCATTAACTGCTTGGTCTTCCTGGCTATCTATTTTTGGTTCAGAGCTCCCTATTGCTCCAGTTTCACTGGGTATTGTTTGTGTTGGCCTTTGCTTGACTCGGTGTAAATGGTTCAGATAGTAGCGTTCGTAATATTGCTGGTAGTATGAGCTCCATGAGTTGTGATAGTTTTTCCATTGTTCGGTGTAGTCGTTGTGAACACCAGGCTCAGTCGTGACGTTTTCGTTAGGTGCCTCGGCTTGCTTGGCGCGGATTTCTTGCTCGGCCTTTGCATGTGGTGCGTCGTTACCAGAGTAAATACGGTCTAAATCATCACGTATTATATTAGCCGCAGCTGCGCGGTCTTTGTTATCTGGCTGATTGGTTGTGTCGTCATTTTTCATAGTTGGTTGGCGTTAACAGGCTCCCACCGGAGTGTCTTTATTTTAGCACGTTATTGAGGTAAAATAGGGTGATTGAGCCGCGGTGGTGGAATTTGGTAGACACGCTAGACTCAAAATCTGGTGAGCATTAGCTCGTGCCGGTTCAAGTCCGGCCCGCGGTACCAAGAAATTATGAATAAATATATTGCAACTGTCTGCTTTTTTATAAAAGATAAGAGTGTCCTTTTAGTTGAAGCTGAATATCCCGATGGGCATCGGGTTTGGAATGGTATTGGTGGTAAAGTAGATGAAAATGAAACTCCAATACAAGGACTTTTGCGTGAGATTGATGAGGAAACCAAACTACAAGTCCTAGAGAGGGATATTGTAAAAGTGGATGTTGTCACCGAAGGTAATTTTGAGCTGCATGTTTTTATTACACATGAATGGTCGGGCGAGATGGTGATGATTGATCCAACAATCAAACAATTCAAGTGGTTTACGTTCGAAGGTGTACCTTACGAGCAAATGCACAAAGGCAACGATAAGTGGCTGCCCAATATATTACTGCAACAGACTTGATGTTATTGATTCAAATACCTGATTTTTGTTCCATAGCCAGTAGCTGGCGGCGTTTGCTGCAGTGTTCCCCCGCCAGATAGCCAAAGCATTGGTCCACGGTGTTGTTGATACCTTGCCACCATGTGCAACAACTAGATTTTCATTGTGCAAAATCACTAGCGTTGTCGGATATGTCAGGGTGAATTTGTGCAGTACATCAACAAATGCAGCTAGCGGCATAGAGAATGTCAGTATCTTTGGGTAATACACGCCGCTCAGTAGTTTTTGAGCCTGGGCGAATGACAATACTAACGTAGTATTTGGTCGTTCGACTAGTTTTGCATAATTATTTTTGAGCAAGTCTGCAGCGTCGCGAGTGATGGTCAGGGGCGTGTTGGTTTCGTCTATTAGTTTTTCGTACAAAATCGCTGTTTCACTGTTGCGTCCGGCATCGCCGGGTAGTAGTATGCCGTCGGCCCACTGCGCACCAGCTTTAAATTCCGGCCAGGCTTCTTTACTAAAGCCGCCCGATGGGTTGCTAGGTAGTAATGTTGCCTCGATGAAATTTGGAGGCAGGTTTTTCTTTAGACTGTCAGGCAGCAGTACTCGTACCTCACCTACTCCGGCTTTTAATGCAACGTTGTATGTTTCTGCAATAGCGACAAAGCCCTGGGAATGACCGCCGATAATCAATAATTTGCCAGCTCGAGCCTTTTGCTCGGGTTTGCTCCAATCTATATCAGGGAAAAGTGGTTTTAGGGGTGTTTGTTTGAGCCAGTAGGAAGTGTCCATAACTATAGTTTATCAGGAATTGAACCTGGTAGATTTTCGACAACTTTTACATCGTGCGTCAGCATGTTGTTGTCGCTACCATATGTGTAGGTACCAAATACCTTTTTACCTGCCAAAGCTTGTGGTAGCCAAAATGGGTCATCTTGCCACATGTTATTAAATGGAATGTCTGAGATTTTGAACCATTTTGGTGCCATTTCTTCACTTTCAGCAGGGTCATTTTTCCATGTATCAGCAATATAGGCGTGTACGTACATATGCCAAGGCTCATTAGTGTCCGTATCCATGTAAAAGTCGTGCTCGGCAATTTTTTGCCAGTTAGTTGGTGTCACGCCTATTTCTTCTTGTGTTTCACGTACTAATGCCTGTTCGACTGTCTCACCTGGGTCTATTTTGCCACCTACACCGTTCCAATGCCCGGCACCAAAACCACGCTTTTTCATGGCTAGTAATATTTCGTCATCGCGACGTAGGAATAGTAGTGTGCAGACTTTATTGTCCATGTCGTGTCATTAACTCCCTTCGTACATGATTCTGCATGTTTACAATAAACCCTCTTTTCCTCAGAGCACCTAGATTATCGGCCGTCGGATTTTCTGTGAGCAATATAATCTCACTGGCTGCTTCAGCGCCATGGTTAGTTTCGTTATTGAGAATTGGTATGCTGTGCATGTAAATTTGCATCCACTTCAAAACTTTTCTAGCCTCTTGCAGTCGGTCTATATAGTCATCACCTTCTGCCCGCTCTCTCAGACGTTCACCCCAGGTATCGCTTGGCGCTACAATACCCATAGGCGTCACCTGTTTAAAACCAAGCTGTTGATAAGTTTCTACGCCAGTTGAGAGGATTGGTGCAATTATTTTGTTACCTATATAGCAATCAGGTGTAGTGCCGTATAGATTACCAGATTCGTGGGGTTCGAATTGAACTAACTCCCCTGCCTCTATTAATCCTGCAAAATCATCCATATCTACATCTGCAATGACGTGGTCTGGGTCATTTGGCCGTGATGCGCGCGTTGTGATAGTCGCCATTTCTGAAAATGTAGCATCGAGTTCAGTGACTCTTTTGGCGAGGAAGGATTTACCAACAGCAGTTGGTCCAACTAGAGGCACCATTATTTTATCGACAAGTTGAGCTTTTATTTCTTTATTTGGTTTATATGTTTTATGCTTTTCACTCGCCCAATCGAATATTTCACTCTTTGTTTTGGTGCGTGCACTCATAAAACCTCGCTATACATCTACTTCTATACTAACAGGACAGTGGTCAGAACCCATAACTTTTGGGTGGATTTCGGCGGCTTTGATATTACTCACTATTGTCGAGCTAGCCATCCAATAGTCAATCCGCCAACCAACGTTGCGTGCACGAGCGTTTGCCCAGTGCGTCCACCATGTAAATGCCTCGGTTTTATCAGGGTAAAATATACGGAAGGTATCAACAAAACCCGCATCAACGAACTCTTGGAATCGCTCACGTTCTTCGTCAGTAAAGCCGTGTTTACCCACATTTTCTTTTGGTCGTGCCAAATCAATCTCATGGTGTGCAACATTCAAATCACCACAAAATAGTACGGGTTTGGTTTTTTCCAAAAACTGCATATATTCCAAAAAGGCTGGGTCCCAAGCTTCGTAGCGAAGTTTAAGGCGCTCTAGTTTACCCTTTGAATTTGGTGTATATACCGTGACTACCCAAAACTTTTCGAACTCGGCAGCTGTAACACGACCTTCGTCATTTGGGTCACCGAAGCTGTCTTTTAGGTGGTATTTATTCGCAATTTTATCAGGGAAATTGTCGAGAACTTGCAAAGGTTTTGTCTTGCTAAATATTGCTGTAGACGAATAACCTTTTTTGGCAGCGCTATTCCAGTGTTCATGATAGCCAGGTAAATCAATTTCTACCTGTTCACGGTGAGCTTTGGTTTCTTGCAAACATAGTACATCAGGGTCATGTTCAGCCAAAAAGGACTGAAAAGCGCCTTTATTTAAAACTGCGCGAATACCATTTACGTTCCAGGAATAAAGTTTCATTAGTTCTATTTTAACAGATACGGTACAATATATCTTTATGAATATTATTGAGACTTTGCAAAATGATGGCGTAGGCGTGCTTGCGACCGACACTGTGTATGGTGTGGTTGGTCGTTTGTTGTCTTCTACTGCTATCGAGCGAATGTATCAGGTAAAACACCGTAACCCTCAAAAACCTGTTGGTACTGTGTTGATTGCGTCAACTGATCAACTGGATGGTATTGTTGACAAGAAATTATTAAATAGAGCCGAAAAGTATTGGCCTGGTCCAGTTAGTATAGTGTTACCGGTGAGTGGGCTCGATTATGCACATAAAGGGCTTGGTAGCCTCCCTTTTCGCATCCCGGACGATGAGCGCCTGATATCTTTGCTAGAGCAAACTGGTCCTTTGGCAACTTCTAGCGCCAATATTGAGTCTCAACCGCCAGCTACAACTATCGAACAGGCAAAGCAATATTTTGTTGATGCAGTTGATTTTTACGAGGATGGCGGTGATTCATCTGACAAAACACCATCTAAAATCATCAAAATAACAGATGACGGCGTACAAGAAATAAGGTCATAAAAAGAAAAAATCCCACGCTACGTATGTAGCGCGGGTGGCGGGTCATCACTTTTATATGATGACCCGCCCTGACATCTCAGATACGAGCTGGCCCCGCGGTGGGTGTTGCACAGCCGTGCCCGCGTGCCGGCTTTTCCTTCTTGGCCGGTTCTTCTCCATTTGCTTTCTGGAGCTTCTTGCGACTACGACTCCCAAGCTCTGCTTTGTCCATGAGCTCAGACAGCTTGCCGGGTTCTACTGTTGGCATCTATTCTCCTTGGTAGGAATCTGTCAGAATGCTCTCGATTATACCAATTGCAGACTGATTCGTCAAGGTACGACTACCCTTCAATGCATAATGTGCAGCAGCTTTTCTAAGTGATTTTTGGGAATCTGTAAGCGCTTGATCTCTGTGCTCAAATAAACTAACTTTACTAGGCCAATAACCTAGCCATGTGCTGAGAGGTAGTTCGTCGCCGTAATGCACTGCAACGTCGCTCATAACACTCATACCTATCCTGTAGGCCGGAAGTCCTGCGTCAACGAAAGTGTGCCCAAGGCCTCCGCTATTAAATCGCTTGGTTTTTGCATCAACAAAGTCCGACTGGATTTGAATAGCTAGAATCATAGGTGCGATTTGCAAATCCGCCAATCGCCTTTGTCTAAATTCTGCATCACTTTGAAAACGTTTGAAGCCCATCAGCATATCTGGGGAATAATCCGAATTTACAAATGAGTTTCTAACGACTTCAGATATTCTCTCTTGTAAATACCCATATCCACCACCTATGATATCTAATAACATTTTTACATCCCGCTCTATTTTTAATATCGCTTTATCAGTGCTGGTATTTACACCTTTGAACAAGAAAGGTTTAAAAACCTCTGCAAGGATATAGCTGTACATTTCTTCTGGAGGACAATTCATGAGAATTTGTTCAAGTTCGTCAATACTAGGCATAATATCAGGTATCCCTCTCGCAATAAAAAGCCCTACATCCTCAACATTACCCCCTAGATAGATATGGTCTTCGGCGCCTACTACCTGGTGCTCGTTGAGTTTTTTATATGAATCTTCGAGGAACATTGCTACACCACCTTCTATGAGGGCACATCCATAATTTGGGTCCAGTTGAATCCATGATTCCTGACCAAGCTGAGCATATACTGCCGCGTGGAAACCTCTATGGTCTGAAAGTTTCTTTGCGTTTTCGTCATGCATCTCTGCTATGCGGTATCGAAAGTTTGGTGATATGTTTAAATTGTTTTTTTCCACATACTCGAGCAAGTCTCTTATGATTGTCGATTGGCTTGTGAGCTCATTATCAGTTTTTGATATGACCACACCACTATGCAGCATTGGTACACCTGCTTTATGAAAGAAGCTTGCTGCCAAGATTGATTGCCCAAGGCACGTAGGATTTAACTCAGGGTTAGGCAATTTACCTATAAGGTTCGGGGAAAGTCTCATCGGCGAGTAGTCTTCTACTTCGTCCTCTTCTTTAAATGCGAAGGTCGCTTTCTCGCTAAAATCTTCTATTAAGTACAAAATACTGTTACACAGCAAGGCTTTTTTATCGGTTTCATCATCTTTACATTTTTTAAATTCTTCTAGTATTTCAACAGCCGATTCGCCCAAGCATTCAAAAGCTTCTTCTAATATAGTTTCACCCAGTAGCTCAATACGTCTTGCGGTCGCAGAATTTATTTGAATATTTTTTAACTCTATAGGAGGTAAACGTTTCTTTTTGTCGCCAGGATCGCCTGTGCGATATTGCGTTAGCCATGCATTGTCAACGTATTGAGGGTATTCAGGATCAGTGGCATTAGTTGCAGCAATTTTCGCACGTCCAGCTGGACTCAGCATGATTTCAGCAGTTAAATCAATCAACTCTTCTAGTTGGGGTTCTGAATCGACAGTTTCTTGCCGAAGGTTACGAATTGTGTCTACTGATTTCATAAGGTTAGTTCATATACTATAAACTATTTAATAAATATTTACAAGTTAAAACCCCGCCTTGCGACGGGGGTGGTGTGGCGTTGCCGTCTCACTCCAGATTCTCTATGCGCTGCTGTTGGGCGTTGCATGTTGTTGCGCGGGTCATGGTCTGCCATGATGCCGGGCTATGAGTTCTGAGGTGAGACGGCAATTTTGTTGCCTCTTTACATTGGCATCCAGTAGTTTACAGACCGGGGGTGGTTCACATGATGAGGTTTTTAACTCTGTGGCCCCTGCGGTGAGCTAGCTAGTGGATGTGGGTTCCGTTCAGAGACGGTTTGCCAGTTAGACGGATTAAAGAACATCTGTGTATTCCTGTATCAACATCTAGTCATCCTTTTACTGCCAGGACAACTGAAGGCAATTCTACAGAACCAAGAGAACTTTGTCAATAGCAAGTTTAGATTACATAATATATTGACTAAATACTAAAATAGTGCTACAATATACGTCAAGCTTAGTAGAATAAGCTCGTCCTTTTCGTTCAATCCTATCAAGGAGATGTAATGACATCAACCAAGAAAATCTACGGTTATGTTGCAGAGCTGGCTCTCATCGCTTTTGGCCTTTTGGCCTGGAACGTGCAGGGCTACGCGAACAACACAACCCTCGGCCGAATCGGCAAAGAGACTGCGACCAACGCAGGCCTCGCGCAGCCAACTATCGACCTGGGCGGAGGTCCCGCGAGCCAGGAGTACACGGGGCGTGTCATTAATCATGACGCAACTTCCTTCATTCACTTGTCGAACAGCGTCCTCCAGGTATTGACCTGGGCTCTGCTGATTGGAATCGCCGCGCTGGTATTACTGGCGGTTGTCATGAAGTCGTGGCAGTACGCTCTCGCTCCGGGAGCGGCCTTCCTAGTCGGCAACATCATCATCGGCGAGGGGCAGTTCAACTTTGGTGAAACTGGCAGTGTCGCACACATGATGACTTCGGTCTTTGTGGTCACTCTTATCGGCGTGGCTTGTGTGCTTCTCAACGTGCGCTACAACATCGCACCGTCACGTTCTGTTCCGGACACAATTCCGGCCGAGATGAGTGCCCAACAGCGCACATCAGGAGACAGACACTGAGCAAGGACAAGAGTTTTTACAGGTTTTCTCGAAAAAAACCTGGTAGTACCCTAGTTTTCAAAAAAATTGAAGATTGAGGTACAATTGCGTATATTGCATTAGTATGGTATTATATAGTCACACATAAAAACGAAGGTTTTCCTTATAGGAGGAGATGTGCGCACTTTAATTGTGAGCAACCGCCTAGACCCATTTAATGGAAACCTGGGAGACTTTGCCAGCGATCCGTCGCTGTATTTTCCCTGGTTGGCGAATGCTCGAAGGGTTCAGCTGGATAGGCTGGGTGCGCGGATTATTCCGACTCCCAGCCTGAAGAGCCACAACGTTATTGTTGGCGGCGGAGGCCTGATTGGAACAGAGCTAGCTTTGTTCCGCCGGGGCTTCGAGCGAGTTCTGGAGCAAACGGACTTGTCCTTGTCGGTAATCTGGGGGGCGGGTTTTAACACTCACCTCGAGGAGCCGGCAGATCAACCGCATGATCTATACGCCTTGCTAAAGGAGCTCGACCGATTTGCGTTGGTCGGCCTTCGCGATGCAGGGCTTGCCGAGGCTCGTTACGTCCCCTGTCCAAGCGTCATGATGTCAGCGCTCACGCGGAACTACGACATCGAGCAAAAGGCAGTGGTGTATGACAACTGGCAATTTCCCTGGAAAGACGGGGATAAAAAATTGCCGCAGATGAACAACAACCGACGGTTTAGGTCGTCGAATGCCAAGCAGAAAGCGGTGTACGAAGTTATCGCATTTCTCGGTTCCGCCGAGGTGGTGCTAACCAGCACCTACCACGGTGCCCTATGGGCGACGATGCTTGGCAAGAAAGTTGTTGTCACCCGACCGTTCTCGACCAAGTTTGAACACTTTCGGTATCCGCCGGTTGTGCTCGAACAAAACGAGTCGTGGAAAGATGCTGCGGCAAGAGCATGCGTCTACCCACGTGCTTTGCACGAATCACGTCAGTTGACCGAAGGGTTCGCAGCAGAAGTTCGCGAGTTGTTCAGTCAATAACCACAAACAGTTACTGTTTCTGCAAAAAACAGCGCCTGCCGAGAGCGTATCTCGGCATTTTTATTTGGTATTATTTTTTGTGTATCGCCGCGTATCTCGATCGATGTCACGACGTTTTATAGTCTCTCGCTTGTCATAGTTCTTTTTGCCCTTGCCCAATGCTATCACGACTTTGATGTGGCGACCATTGGTTAGTAGCTTTGTCGGTACGATTGTCATGCCGGCTTTCTTTTTAGCTATAAATTCGTCGATTTGTTTGCGGTGCGCTAGTAGTTTTCGATGCGATGTGTCGACGGTCCGAGCGTTTGTTTCGCCCTTGTTGTTGAGGCGTAGACTAAAGCTTGTGTTGTTGAGTAGTAGCTCGTTGTTTATCACTGATACGAATGACCCTTTTAGTTGCACATGGCCATCCCTCGCTGCGCGGACTTCTGGCCCGGTCAGTACGATACCAACCACTAGGTCTTGGCCCAATTCGTAATCAAACCGTGCTCGGCGGTTCGAGATCGATTTGTCAGATGATTTGGGCTTTTTACTCATAAGCTCCATTGTAGCGTAATATCTGTTTTACAGATAGAAAAAGCGCCCCCATTTAAGGGAGCGCTACTCTTGATGTTGTGTGGTGTCAGCCTTCATATCTTTTTTGTACGTTGTACATGTAGTAAAAAGATGTGACAGCTACAGCGAAGCTAGCAAGCAGCATCGCTATTTGCAGAACCATGGGGTTTCCTGCTGGGCTCACAAAGAGTCTCAAGGCAAGCACTCCAGATGTTAGTCCTACAAGGTTCGAGAAGCCGAAAAATCGAAGCGGCCACTTTTGCACACCTGTTGCTACCTCGAGGTACGTGTAGTACGAGAGGTTGTAGATGCAAAATGCGACGGCTACAACAAGCAGAACCACAAACACAGCCGACAAAAGTACGTCCATCTTTTCTCCATTCCGGTAGATTGTAGAAGTGAACTTTGTATATTATAATCTAAAATATCTAATATGTCAAACTAAGCGATGTTTGTGCAAAAAAATAGCGCTTCCTGCGAATATGATGCTATCTCTGGGTAGAGACGCATCATATTCGCAGGTTGCGCATGTACTTGTTCGTCAGGCTTCTTTTGGGGAGACCATCGCTCCGGCCAGGACTTTCTCGTCGTCTTCGACTGTGGCGTCGGACTTGATGATGGCGTTATTGCCGATTTCGGCACGCTTACCAATTGTTGCATTTCTGTAGATGTTGACGCCGTCACCGATGATGGCGCCTTCACCTACAGTTACACCTTCACCGATAAAAACACTTTCACCGATAGTCACATCAGGGCCTAGCTCGGCCCTTCTGTCAATCCTTGCACTACCTCTGGAACCGTTGGGATTGGTGAGCCAGCGATAGCCGGGCTTGAGCAGTTTTTTGCGTTCGACTGCTTCGAACTCAGTTGTTGAATCGAAGTTATCTCGTGGCATAGAGCTCCTATTGCTCGATGTTTGACAAAGTACGCTATAAATTATGACACATATTAAATATTTTGCAAAGTGTATATAAAATTTCGTTACCTACCAATGTCTTTGATGGTTTTTACTAGTACTTTTGCTGATTTTTGCCAGGTGAATTTTTGAGCCTGAGATTTGCCTAATTTGACTAGGTTATCTCTGGTTTTTTTCTTTTCCAGCTGATGTACTTTCTCCGCGAAATCTTGCGGTGCGTTTGGGTCAAAGTACAATCCTGCATCGCCTGCTACTTCGTGAAATATATCTATGTCGCTGCATATAACTGGCACACCTTCTTGCATTGCTTCGATGAGTGGCAATCCAAAGCCTTCCTCGAGACTGGCTGTGACAAGTGCATGACACTGCCCTAGAGCGTCGGCGTATTGTTTGTCGGTCACACCACCATAGAACGATATTTGAGCGTCTTTTGGTGCGTGTGTAACTAGCTCCTTCTCTCGAGCCGGTGAGATTCTAGATAGCAAACACAATTCGTAGTCTGGTAGGTATTCCATGGCTGCAATCAACAACTCAACATTTTTGTATGGCATGAATGAGCCCATGTATACTAGTCTTTTTGTTGGTTTTTGCAAGCGAACATGTAGTTGGCTAGGCGCGTTGTACACGACGCTAACCGGCCGCTTTGTGATATTGTGTTGTATTATGTATTTCTTTGAGGTCTCGCTAACTGTGATAACAGCATCGGCCCTGTTGAGTAACAGTCGTTGTGGCCAAAACGCGACGTGAAACAATCGCCATACAAGCCGCACTGGCCAAGTTAAATATGAAGGTGGTTTTGGATGGCGATAATATATCAAGTCGTGCACAGTCAGAACCAGTTTGTACTTTTTACCCCATATACCCATGTATTGTAGAGGGCTAAAGACGATGTCAGCGCCGAGTTCGTTGAGTTTTCTCGGTAGGCCAAGCTCGCGAATCGAAACGGGATGGTTTATCAGTTCGAATTGAATGTTTTTGGGCAAAAATTTGAGTTGTTTTTTGTCGTGTATCAGGACGGTAATTGGCTGGATTTTGTTGAGCTCTGTTATCAAGCTAGCGCCATAGCGACTCACTCCGTCGTGATAATCAGTGCGGGTCCAGCGTGCGTCAACAAAAACTTTCATACTAGTAGTATAATGTATCATATGAAAATTTTGATTGCTGCGGACCTTTATTGGCCGACACTCAACGGTGTGGCAACCGCAAGTCGCAACCTCGCCAAAGGCCTAGCTGCTCGCGGTCATGAGGTTGTCGTCATTGCACCTAGCCAAGTGGGTAAAAAGCACCGTGAGCGCGATGGTAATTATTTGATTGAGCGTACAACTTCCCTACCCTTTCCTTTTTATCAGAACTTTCGCATATCATTGACACCGCAACGTGAAATCAAAAAGATAATCAGTAAGTTTAATCCCGACATCATACATATTGAGATGGTTATGGGTATTGGTCGCTCAACAATGCAAGCCGGTAGCAAACTGGGCATACCGATAGTTTCGACCAACCATGCTATGCCTGAAAATTTGTTAGATAACTTTCGTATGTTAGCACCGCTAGCTCGTCCGTTTAACGCACTACTAGAAGGTTACGGAGCTCGGTTTCATAACAATTCAAACTATGTCACCACCCCTACCCAATCAGCAATCGATATATTCAACCATAAAGTCAAAAACATGGAGGTGCCAATCGAAGCTGTATCAAACGGTATTGATTTGAGTGTATTTACACCAGGCGAAAAATCACAAAAATTATATGCAAAGTATCGCTTGCCAACCGACCGACCGATATTGCTATATGTTGGTAGATTAGATGCAGAGAAGCACTTGCCTGTTTTGGTACAGGCGGCAGCAAAGGTTATGCAACGTGTCGATGTACATTTGTTGGTTGTGGGCCAAGGCAATGAACGCGGCCGATTGGCTGAGCTAGCACGTGGCTTAGGTATCGAGCAACATGTGACATTCACAGGTAAAGTTTCGAATGAAGATTTACCGCAGATTTATCGTATCGGTACGGTCTTTTGCATGCCATCACCTGCCGAGCTACAAAGTATCGTCACGCTCGAGGCGATGGCTACTGGCCTACCAGTTGTGGCGGTCAATGCGGGCGCTCTGGGCGAACTTTGTCATGATGGCAAGAATGGCTATTTATTCAAATATGATGACGATGTCATGATGGCTGCAGCTATCATAAAGACCATAAACAATCCGCAAGATGTAGCGAAAAATATGTCAGCTAAAAGCTTGGCTATCGCTAAAACTCATGATATTAACTACACTCTCGACCGTTTTGAGGCGATTTACAAAAAGTTACTAGCGAACAAGCAAGTTAGTTAACGAACTTTTCTATCATTTCGGCAGCTTTTTCAGGAGTTTCATAGTGTATTAGATGTCCAACGCTCGGTATGATGTACAGCTCGCCGTTTGGCAATTTATTATAGAGGCGCGCTTGCCCCTTGAGGGGAGCCAAACTATCACGTGCACCAACAATTAACAGTACAGGCATGGTTAATTTTGCGGCAAATGGTAAAACCGAACCTGACATTGTGCTGGCAAAGGCTTCATTGACTGATCTGCGGTTAGCAAAGGTACCAAAATAAGCGAAATGTTGTTCGTATACCCTGCTGCGTAATTGTTTGTCGCGTGTTGATAGCATTGCTTCGGTCATGATTGTAGTTGCGACATTACTTTTTAGTAGCTTTGTCCCTGTTTTTTCTGGTAGAAAACGACTGAGTTTGTAATAACTTTTGCCTACAAAGCTACCGAAACGGCTGCCTTTGAGTGATAACGGATTGATTAGGATTAGTTTTGTAATTTTATTTGGATTTTCTGAGGCAAATCCACTCGCTACAATAGATCCAAAAGAATGACCTAGCAACACTGGCTTGGTTGCTAGCTTTAGCTCGCTGATAAATTTTACTAGCCACTTTTCATAGTTTTTTACGGTATGCTGTCCGCGAAGTGGTTTTGATTCACCAAAACCAGGCAAATCAGGAATAATAAAGCGGTATTGGGGTAGCGAGTTGGCAATAAATTGCAAGCCATGGTGTGTGCCGCGCAGTCCATGGACGGCGACGATAGTTTTTTTGGCGTTCGGATTATAAATCCAATAGCGCGCGCCAGCCGCAACCATCTTTGTTTCTTTTTTCGTCTTTGTCATCAACTAAAGTATAATGGAATGTAATAATTATGCGAATAAACATGGTTTCGGAAAGTGAAATTTCAGTGCGTGGTCACGGTGTGCACACGGCGTATTTAGAGTTAACAAACGCACTGAATGCTCGAGATGATTGTGAAGTTATCGTTAACAAGTTTTTGCAGCCGTTGAAGGTAGACATTACCCACATTCACACCATCGGCCTACCTAGCCTGACAAAACTATTGTTTGGTTCTGGTAAAAAAGTTGTGTCAGCTCATGTAGTGCCGGCTTCACTACTCGGCTCTATAGCTGGCGCGCATATATGGCTGCCAATTGCTAAAAGCTACATGAAGTTTTTTTACCGTCGAGCTGACAAAGTCTTGGCGGTTTCAAATATGGTGGCCCAGATATTAGAAAAAGATTTGGGTATCAAGAAGTCAAAGATAGCTGTTACATACAACACGATTGATATCAGTAATTACACAACTACAATTGCAGACAAAAAATCAGCTCGTGACAAGCTAAAAATTGATGCCGAAGATTTTGTAGTTGTGGGTAATGGGCAAATTCAACCCCGCAAGCGATTTGATAGTTTTGTAGAAATGGCTAAAAAGCTAACAGGTATCCAGTTCATCTGGATTGGCGGTATTCCGTTCAAAAACATCGGCGCCGACTATAAAAAAATGCAAGATTTAATAGATAACGTACCCGATAACCTAAAAGTTACAGGTGTAATTGAGCTGGAAGATGTAAAGGCCTACTTACAGGCGGCGGATGTGTTCGTGTTACCTGCCGAGCAAGAAAACCACCCTATGGCTGTTATAGAGGCCGCTGCAGCGGGTTTACCGATAGTTCTGAGGGACATACCAGAATACGACGATACCTTCGCACAGGACTTTTTACGATGTAGTGACGACCGGGCTTTTGTAGATGCCATTGTAAAATTGAGGGGAAATAACACTACATACGAAAAATATCAAAAAGGGGCTAACGCCATAGCAACACGATTTGATAGCAAAGCCGGCGCGCAACAAGCGGTGAAAATTTACGAGGAGTTGCTGTCGTGAGAATTGGACTATTCACAGACACTTACAGCCCGTCAATTAACGGTATTGTCTATGTGATTGATATTACAAAAAAACACCTAGAAGAATTGGGCCATGAAGTCTACGTGTTTTGTCCGGCAGATGGTGTCACACCGACAAAAGTCAGCCAAGATGAGGAGCGTGGGATATTGCGGTTTCCTAGCGTGAAAGGTGCATTTTATGATGATTACAACTTTTCGTTCTTTTTCCCACCGTCGGCAATGCGCAAAATACGTGAGCTAGATTTGGATGTTGTTCATATCTTTACCCCTGGTCAGATAGGTATTTTGGGTATTAACGCGGCATACAAAACTGGGGCGACACTAGTCACCCAACACAGTACAGATATTTATGAGTACGTTCGGCATTATCCAGGGGTGTTACCAGGGTTGCTCATGTTGTTACCACTGACGCCATTTACTACTAAATTTCATGGCCGCGACCTGCGGGAGCTTATTAAACTGTATATCCCACGTCGTGGGGTCACCCAGTGGAACCAAGATATCATCGAGGCCATGATAACAATCATGTATAGCCGTTGTGATGTGGTGATTGCGCTCAGTCGTAAAAGCAAAAAACAGCTCGAGAGCTGGATGGAGGGTGAAGATTATAGTTATCCGATTGAACTGTTGCCTACCGGTGTCGATGCACTGCCGGCCGCGACAGAATCTTCGCTAGCTGAGTTTCGCGATAAATACGGTTTTGATGAAAATGACGAGATTGTCACTTATGTTGGACGTCTGGGTGCCGAAAAAAACCTAGATATCTTGGTGCCGATGATTGAAAAAGTGTTGCAATCACGACCTCATGCCAAATTGATGTATGTAGGTGATTTTGAATATCGTGAAACATTGGAAAAACTAGCCGCTCAATCGTCTGCAAGTAATTCTATTGTGTTCACTGGCGCCCTACCCCGCGAAACACTAGGAACGATTTATGAGGCAAGTTCGGTGTTTGTGTTCCCGTCTATGACCGATACTCAGGGCTTGGTGTTGCACGAAGCAGCGTTGGCTGGGCTGCCGATTGTGCTGACCGACAAGGAAGTTAGCGAAGTAGTGCATGATGGCGAGAACGGCTATTATGCCGAGCTGAACCCAGATTCTATAGCAGAAAAAGTTGTCAGTATTTTGTCTAACAATGATGTACGTACTCAATTTTCTGTTGCTAGCGTCGAGATTGCAGCCCGTTATACCGAGCAAGAACAAACTGAAAAGCTAGATAAATTATATGAAAACGCAGTAAGGAATCATACCGAAAAGCGACGAACTGCTATGCAACGTTTGTATAAAAAGCTACTGACTATACGCAACAAGGTTGCAGATACAATTAGCTTTGACGAATAAAATTCAAAAAAAAGAACCCGAGAATCGAGTTAAGCACACCGCCCTTTGGGAGCGTCGATGACTTGCGCGGTCATCGTAGTCTATTTGCCATAGACTATGCTGCTTTACTGATGTCGATTGTAGTCGACAAAGTATTCACTCGATTCTCGGGCGTAGCGCACGAGGCGCTACTGACACGTCGGCGTGTCTTGTGTTAAGTTTCCCACCCCGCGTAGCTCGCCGGAGTACCGCGGGGTGGGTCGTGCTGCTCGGTCCCCTTGGAGGGGCTGCGACTAGCTAACTGCGCTTGCCGCCCTTCTCTCGTATCGCTCTGGTGGACGAGAGAAAGCTGGAAACTGGTGCTCACCCTACAGGGTTGAGCCGGCCTAGGCCAACTCTTTCCTCGTCCGCAGACGAGAAACCCTGTAGGGTGGAGCGGGTTGGTAACCATATCCTGGCACGTGGTCTTACGACGCACATCATCCAGAAGGATGTTCAAATCCAGAACAGGCTTTTTTCCATTCCACAACTAACCGAAAGGAGGGCAACATGCCCTATCTATCAACACAACAGAAACCTCCCATTGCATCGGTAGTATTGTACTACGGTCTAAAAAGATTGACAAGTAGTATATTTGTTGTGGTGGGCAGAACTATTTCTTTTTAGTGCCAGAGTTGACTTCGTAGCTAGTATTGGTGCTTTCAAAGAAGTTAACGAGCTCGAGTGTGTCGTTCGCAGCAGCCATCCATTTAGCTGGATTACTGACTTTGTAGTGAGCGCCAAAACCAAGTTCTTCGAGGCGGCGGTCAGCCAAGTATTTGACGTATTGGTTGATGTAATCAGCGTTGAGCCCCAGGATACCGTGCGGCAAGAGGTCTTTGTTGTAGTCCTCTTCCATTTTGACGCCATCTAGAATCATTTGTTTGATTTCAGCGGCAAATTCTTCGTCTTGCAGGTCTGGGTTTTCGTCTAGAACAGTTAATATTAGGTTAATACCGAATTTGAGGTGTAAGCTTTCGTCACGGACTACCCAGTCAATCAGGCTACCAAAGTTTCGTAGCAAGTTACGTTGGCGGAAGCTGAGGGCAACCATGAATCCACTGTAAAACCATAGACCTTCGAGGATGATGTTATAAGCTACAAGGTTGCGGACAAAGTCTTTTTTACCTTCGGTAGTTTCGATATCAATTTTTTCCTCAGTCATACGTTTGATGTATTTAACTTCAAAGTCTTCTTTTGCAGCCATAGAAGGTACGTCGATGTGTGCGTCGTAGGCACTTTCACGGTCCAGAGGGAACGTTTCTAGGACGTATTCGAATGACATACAGTGGTTGGCTTCTTCCCACATCTGTTTAGCGATGTACATATGGGCTTCGGGCGCATTGATGTAGGGGTAGACACCAAAGGCCAGAGCTTTATTCACAATTAGTTCGTTTGGGTTAAAGTAGCTCATTAGGAACTGCACAGCATGACGTTCTTCATCTGACATTTTCTTCCAGTCAGCGATATCTTGTCCCAGTTGAATTTCGTTTGGAAACCAGGTGTTAGCTACAGCTTGGTCGTATAAATCATATGCCCATTGGTAACGGATTGGTTTGAGACGTAGACCGTCCTGGATACCTGTGCCGAGTATGCCTTTTTTTGCCATGTTATTGGCATCCTTCACAGGCTAGGTCGTCCATAGGGTCGACTAGCGCCTGCATATCCATAGATGTAGTACTTTGGTTCTCTACTCCTTTGGCTTGCATTTCTGCCAAAGCTTCCTGGATGATTTTCATCCGTAGTTCGATTTCTTCTTGTGTTTCTTGTTGTACGTTGCTCATATTTTTCCCCTTTTATTTTTTAATTTCTTGCTCCGAAGCCAAAACCACCGCCTGATGGTTTTGTCGTGTTTATCGCTTCTGCTTTGTTAACTTTGGTTGTTGACTGTTCGGCCTGGTGACGCGGTTTGACATGGAGGTAATATGTCGTCTTGAGGCCTTTCTTCCATGCACTACTGTATATGTCGACCATATCGTCGATGTCGCGGGTTTCTAGGTACATATTTCGGCTAATTGCTTGGTCTACCCACTTTTGGGCACGGCCTGCAACCTCGATAAATGCGTATGGGCTGAGTTGGAAGCTAGTCTTGTAGACGTCTTTGACGCGTTGTGGAATGCCGCTAATTTCGGTCAGGTCACCCTGAAAACGCAGTACGTCGTCTTTTACTTCGTTCCATAGGCCGAGGTTTTTGAGGTCATTGACCAAGTTTACGTTAACCTCTAGGAATTTTCCGTTCAGTGTTGAACGAGAGAATATTTGAGAGAATTGTGGGTCCAAACCTGGTGTTGTGCCTGCGACATGTGCAATGTTTGCAGTCGGTGCAATAGCCATCAGTGTCGAGTTACGCATACCTTTTTTGACTTTGTTTCGTAATTTTGACCAATCTAGGCGAGCTTTACTGTTGATATCGATAGCGATACCACGGTCAATACTGTCGATATCGATTGTGTCGATTGGCACCAAGCCTTTGCTCCAACCAGAA
>JAUSMW010000020.1 GCA_030645815.1 Candidatus Saccharimonadota bacterium | reverse complement strand
GCGACCGTAGGGGTGAAAATAATTGAACCCTGTCCATCTGTCTCGTAGAGATCTCCATTTATAGACATAGTCGTCGTAGTTGTTGGGCCCCAAGTTGTACTTGATGGATCGTATTCTTCGGCAGTAAAGACAATATCATTTCCTACAATTGTTGATGTCGCATTGGTAGAGATTCTCCATGGCCAGACACTATAAAATACTTCTAGTGAATCTCCATCATTCAATATTTTATCGTTTATTCCTGAATATTCATCCATTTGGTTTACCGTGTATACCCAGCCATCAAAACCACTCGCAGTATGACCGTCAATACTAGAAATATAGTATGTCCAGCTATTTATTATTTCAACATCAATATTGTTGAGGCGCAAAGCGTTTGTTAGGACTCCGAGTGCTGTCGTTGTCGTACTTTCAACTACATTTCCAGCAGTATCTGCAAAATACGTACTTGTTGTGTAGATCGTTTCATTGAGGAGTAAATCGGTGATATATCTTACTGTGACGTGATTTTCAATGCCGTGCTCTTGAGGTGCTGTCGTGACTTCAATTGTTTGCTTTGGCCAATAGTCATCGGGAATCGTCACATCAAATGTTCCAATTTGTGAAAGTGGAAGGAGCGCGCTGCCACTGTCATTTGTGATAGCGGATGCATATATCTGTGGTGGGTAATTGGACCAATCAGAAAGAAGAGGTTCTGTAAGAAGAACTGTCGCATTCTGTTTTGGATTCCATGCGTCAGATGAAAAATCATATTCTTCGAATGTAACAGTCGCATCAGCGCCAACATCGTACGTATCCGTGTCTGTTGATATCGTGTATCTGTCTCCAAAATAAAAAAATACGTGTTCGCCACCAGAAAGCATAGCATCATCAATCGCATCAAATGGGTATGTACCATTTACAACATATTTCCAATTCCAACATGCACTATCTGCAGATTGTATTGTAATGCAATTAATAATAAAAGAATCCCGTGAAGGGTAATAAGAAATATCGGAAATACTAAAATCCTCACTTAATGCATCAGCTGTAAGTATTAATGACAAAACCGTAGAACCTTCTGTGCTGGTCGATGCGAGTTCACCCGTA
>JAUSMW010000004.1 GCA_030645815.1 Candidatus Saccharimonadota bacterium | reverse complement strand
TTAAGGAGGGGCAAGTACAAAAAGGTTCCCTACTTCTTGTTGAAAATCTGGACAGGCTTTCTCGTGCAAAAGTTATGGATGCACTGGAAGTGTTTACATCCATCATCAACGGTGGCATCACGATTGTTACCTTGATGGACGGCATGCATTACAGCAAAGAGTCATTGAACGCCAACTTGTTGCCACTGATGACGACAATTATGAGCTTTGCGATGGCGTACGAAGAATCAGCAAAAAAGGGGGTTCGAGTCAAAGCATCTTGGAAAGCCAAGCAAAAGGCTGCTATTGCTGGCGGTTCCATCATGACCAAGCGTACGCCTAAATGGATTGAGACCAATGCTGAGCGAACGAAATTCAGTCTCAATGAGGAACGAACAACGGTCGTCAATCAGATCATTGCCTTGGCTGAAAAAGGCACTGGGAACAACTCGATCTGTCGTCACTTGAATAATAAAGGCGTGCCCTCTTGGAACGTATCCGGTAAATGGCAGCATTCCTACATACAGAAAGTTTTGCAGAACCACGCTCTTTATGGAGGAATTGAGATTGATGGAACGGTCAAAGAGAACTATTACCCGGCTGTAATTACCCATGAAAAATGGTTGCTTTTACAGGCAACACGCTCATCACGCAGAACGACACTTGCAACTAACCGGAAAGGCAATACCGTCACTAACCTGTTTTCAGGTTTACTGAAGTGCGGCTACTGTGGTGGACCTATGAACGTTGCAGGCTACAAATCCCGAGTCAATGGCTATGACCGAAAGTATTATGGCTGCCAATCAGCCAGAACGGGCGCTGCAAAGTGCAAGATGAAAACATGGTTTATTGACGAGCTTGAACCTGCCCTACTCTTTTGGCTAACAAAAGTAGATTACGGAACACTTATGGGTCAAACAAGTCAAGAAGCAGTGAATATTGAGAGGGAGAAACTTGCCGCAATTAACCAGCAAATTGAGGTCACAAACAATAAACGTTCAAATGTCGTTGGAGCTATTGAGGAAGGTGCAAAGGGACTGGTCAGCCGCATTAATGAGTTAGATGAAAATCTCACTGAATTGGCCGCAGCAGCCAAGGCTCAGAAACAAGCAGTTAATTTAGTAGCGGCGCGTAATCAGAACGGTGCTGGTCGCATGAAGGCACTTGTAAACCTATTTAAAGCCCTCAAAACTACAACGGACGTGGCCGAGTTAAGAACACTGCGAGAGCAACTTTCAGCAAGCATTCATGCTGTGACTGAACGAATTACGCTCTACCCCACAGGACATTCGCTAGATGGAAATCGTGCAAATAGATTTATAGACATCGAGTTTAGAGGCGGTTCAGTACGCAGGATTGAATCTGAAGAGTGCTGACTAGTAGGATAACTTAATTGATAATACCCTCCCCTCCTAAACGCCTACTTGCACGTCTTCGCAAATACGTCGCAATCGAATTGGATTATCTTCTACGTATTGAGCCGTCATTGCGACTGATGAATGCCCCATCAGACTAGACACCGCTTTGATGTCTACTCCATTTTCAATCAATGAAGTAGCAAAAGTTCTACGGCCCGAATGACTGGACGCTTGGTCAAGGCCTGCCCAACAGTACATACGTTTAAAAAGCATTTGCATAGTATTGGGGCTAAATCCACTTCCCTTTCTAGATTTGAAAAGCGGCGATAGCGGGTGTAAAACAATGGCATCTTGCCGTCGTCGTTCATCAAGGTATGCAGCCAGTGCCTTGCGTAAATCCTTGTTGGCCAGATATATCAAACGCTGCTTTCTACCTTTTGTAGCATTCCGAGTCAACAGCACTTCTTCCTTGATTTTTCCGTCCGTTGTCATAACATCCCGCACCAGTAGACTACTCATTTCTTTTGCTCTTAACCCTAAAGCAACTGAAAAATAAAGCAAGGCAACATTGCGTATTGCCTGCTCGTGAGTGCGGACCGTTGCGACCACTTGACGAAATTGGGTTTCAGTTAAAACCGGAGCTTTCTTCTCAGAGATCATAGTGGCCTCAATGTGTTAAATATTATGCTAATTTAAATTGCAACACAATGGAAGTACACAAGAACGAGGCAATTGATTTGGTCGTTTGAACCGTTCACTTGATACTCTAAATGCAATTAGTAAACATTCAACCGAAAATTTATTTCCCACAAAGTTGATGGAAATGTGGTAAGATAGTAGTGGGTCAAATTTTTTACCCTCATAAATAATCTATCGACGGATAGTAATATTTATTATTAAATTTGACCCAACTTTTTTGTTAGATTTAACTAAGTAGATACTTTTTCACATCCACACATGTAGAACTAGATGAATATTACTAATATTAAACAGTTAGTTCGGTCGAAGTACAAAAAACATTGGGAATGGCGCGCGACTAGCAAATCCGGAATGGGAGCTGGATATCAACTACTTATCTGGACTGGCGCAGATAGAAATGATTCATTATCAACAATAAAAATATTGGCCAATTTAAAAGGTGATCAATGGGTCGCGGCGATTTCTTATTTAGATAAGGTTGGACCTTCCTCATTACCAAATACCAATAGGGAGAAGGCGGTTGATGAGGCATTAAAATTATGGTGGGAATCCAGATAAACCATGAACAAACTTACGACATTTGCTGATTTCTGCGCAGGAATAGGCGGCTTTAGAATTGCAGCAGAACAACACGGTCTGCAGTGTGTAGCAACATCAGAAATTAACGATGACTGCATAGCAACCTACAATGAAAATTTTGGTGCGTCAGAAAAGATTTCCGACGTAACATCGTTAGATCAAACTAAACTTCCAGATTTTGATTTGCTTTGCGCGGGATTCCCGTGTCAGCCTTATTCTATCGCTGGTAAGAAACTAGGCCTATTGGATGATCGATCAGGCGTTCTGCAGAAGTTAATACAGATTGTCAGCCTGAAAAAGCCAAAGGCACTGCTTCTCGAAAATGTAGAAAACTTCAAATCATTTCAGGACGGGACGCTGCTTGCTTCCACACTCAAAGAAATTACCGCCCTCGGTTATGCAGTATTTAGCGGAGTTCTTGACTCCGCCAAATTTGGCGTCCCGCAACAACGTCGCAGACTTTTTATAGTAGCATTTAGAAATGATTTAGCAGTAAAAAATTTCCATTTTCCTCACGGAGATAAAACAACAAGCCCCTTCAGAAATTTCATTGCAAGTAATGATTTCTCGATTCCTATTTCCAAAAAATGGGAACAATATATAGACTTATATAGTGGGAGCAAACGTCTTGATGAGTTGGACTTCTTGCCTCCAAAGACGCGGCTCAGTTTGGAGAGGGCTGATATAGGTTTAGATCTAACAGACTGCATCTTTCAAATGCGCTCTAGTGGCATTAGAGCTTTGTCTATTGACAAGCCGCTTCCTACTTTTGCCGTCAGCATTTCTGGCGGTGGCGCAATGATCCCTGTTTACTCCAAGGAACGAAGACACCTAAATCTAACCGAAATGAAAAGGTTGATGGGCTTCCCCGACGACTTCAAATTTCCAGTATCTCGAACCTCTGCAGTAAAACAGTTAGCAAATGCAGTCACTCCACCCGTGATTCATAGCATCATTAATCAGATGATTCTAGCAATGAGGCATGAGGATAATGCGGAGCCCGATCACCAATATTCTCTTGAGTTGGCGCAATAATAGAAGTTTCTTCGGGAAATGCTAGTGCACAGTTAAAACAGCTATCAGCTGGTAGCGTACAAAAGTTGCACACTTGCCATTTGCATTTATTGCAGTAAAAGCACAACGCTTGGTAGTTTCCAGCTAAACTATCGCCACCTTTCTCGACCGGAATGCGGTGATCCCACACTAGGCGAATTCTATCTCTTGAAAAGCTATTAGGACTTATTCCAGCGCCGACACGCAATTTAGAATTACAGAGATTACAGCATGAATCTTGACGCTGCATCAAGACCTCTTGGTGTGTAGCAGTCGGAGGTTTTCTCTCTGCTTTTTTTCCAGCGAGAAAAAGCTTTTCGTGATCATTAGGATCAAGGACGTATTTCTTACTTCCTAAGCGTGATTGCCCGTGCGGATTGGTTATAAACGTAAAGCCCTCTTCATTCCACAATTCGCTAAATGGCTTATTCGCATCTGAATAAGAATCTTGAAAAAAATCCTCTGACATTTTTCCTCGCAACGCCTCCTTTAAGTCTGCGAGATTTGTGCTATTGCGCGTCAGATCAGTCTCGCACCCCTCTCCAAACTTAATAAGTGTCAACAGTGCCGGTATTGTTCGACGCTTGTGCAAATGGATCACTCGACCATCGGGAAAGTTTATAGCATAGCCTCTACCGCTTATGTGTTTAGTTATTGACGTTATGCCCGCTATGGTTAAGCTCATTATTACTCCAGATACAATTAGCTACATTAAACCCGATGATATCAAGATGTTTCTTGTTTATGCAAGCTTTAAATGAGCGGTTCTCGTAAATCCAACACTCTACCTATTAAGGCGACAGATCAGTGTCTCTCACCAGT
>JAUSMW010000263.1 GCA_030645815.1 Candidatus Saccharimonadota bacterium | reverse complement strand
TAAATCATCATGTGGGACACGACCGACATGAACAACCAAGTCTATGCGATCGAGTAGTGGTCCAGACACTTTCTTTTGGTACTGCAAAATTTGCGTGGTACTGCAGTTACATTCACGCAAGTCATCACCGTAATAGCCACAAGGACATGGGTTCTGTGTTGCTACAAGCATAAAATTCGCCGGAAAGCTGACTCGACTATTAGCACGCGCAACATGGATTTCACGATCCTCTAAAGGTTGTCGCATAACTTCCAAGCTGGCACGTGGATACTCTGGTAGCTCATCCAAGAAAAGTACACCCAGGTGAGCTAAACTCACTTCACCTGGTACTGGGTTGCGACCACCACCAATGAGAGAAATATGACTAGCTGTGTGATGTGGTGAGCGAAAAGGACGAGACAATAAAGCGTCCGAGGCCATCTCTCCGGACAGGCTATGTAGTTTTGTTACTTGTATCTGCTCGGATAGTGAAAGTGGCGGTAGTAGGTCGACAAGAGCCCTAGCGAGCATTGTTTTACCTGTGCCCGGCGGGCCGGTAAATAAAATGTTGTGATGACCTGCGGCTGCAATTGCCAATGCACGTTTTGCAATTGGCTGTCCGTAGATATCATCTAGTGTTATTTTTGATTTTTTTGTGATTGATTTTAACTTTGTGTGCTCTATAGCTTCAATAAATTTCTCTTTTTTGAGATGTAGAAATAGTTCACTGAGAGAACCGACACCTATAATTTCGATACCATCTATTAAAGCAGCTTGAGACGCATTATCTGAGGGTAGAAATAGGTGAGTGGCCCCATGCTTTTTAGCTGTTTCCGCTAGGTTTATAGCCCCTCGGATGGAACGCAGATTACCATCAAGAGAAAGTTCACCTGCAAAGACACAGTTTTTAGTTTCCTTGTCAGATATCTGGCCACTAACAGTAAGGATTGCTAGTGCTATAGGTAGGTCAAACTGCGCACCGTCTTTTGGCAGGTTCGCTGGTGCCAGGTTAATCGTTACTTTAGACGACGGAAAGTCTAGATGTGAATTCTTTATTGCGCTTCGTACGCGTTCTTTTGCTTCATCAACAGCTTTATTAGCGAGCCCAACTATCTGCAACCCTGGTAGCCCGCGACTTGCGTCGCACTCCACTTCAATGATTTGGCCATCAAAGCCAACGTTTGTAGCTGAAAGTATTGTTCCCACCATGTTCATTCTAGTAAAACATTTATGGCTAGTACCGACAAGTCATGGTATAATAACAGAGTACGTGGGGCTGACTATAGCTTTCGACGATCGGACATTAACAGATTACTTTGCAAGTCGACCAACACCGTAAGTGTTTAATTAATTGTAAATTCAATTGCAAAAGTAAAGTCAGTTCTTGCTACGGTAGCTAACGCTTTCAAGGCTCCTGCCTTTGCGCCAGCTTTAGTTTAATTTCTAAAGCCGCTTACTAGTGCAGGCAACATACTGCTAGCCAAGTGTCATATTTATGTTGCTGGTTTTGTTTTTGAGCAAAGGCGAAACAAAATGAGATTTACCTAAGCGACTTTACTTGTGTTTTGCTATTTCCATAGCAAGTCAAAGTCGTAAAAATTTTAGAAATAGCTAAGCTTGTAGACGAGTAGTCAGTTACCGAACGGACCCGGGCGCAATCCCCGGCAGCTCCACCAGAATTTATTCGATATAAAGAAAAAACAACCGCCTGCGAGTAGCGGTTGTTTTAAGTTTGGAGACCTTTTTGTTTTTGAACCCCTGAGTAAGTTTTTTATTCAAGAGTTACCCCTATAATATCGCGCCAAAACGCTCATGTCAACAGTATTTTTCAACAAAATTTTTTATGTGGAAAACTAATATATGTCTACAGACTAGTCTATATGATATGAAATCATATTAAATTCACAATAAAAAACTCAAAACCTATTTTTGTATACAACAAAAAATATAAAAACTACCATCAAAATAACGTACATTACGTGTTCGTTGTATAACCAACACAGAATGGTTACTAGAAACATCTACTTGATAAATAAAATAAGAAAACACCACAAATTAAAACACTTTTATTGACAGTTTTTATATGAATCATACTAATTATTATATTGCTTCAATATTTTGCTGAATTACTTAGGTCGCCATAATATGTAAATTGGCTTTATTGGCAACCTATTTACTAACAAAAAAACACCCCGGCTTATTGAAGTAGTAAATGACTTTATTTAAATATAGCTAGCATCTATCGTTCGTCAAATGCTAAAAAAGCTATTAGTCGCGCTGATTAATATCAGAAAAGGAACCAAAGAAACCCATAAAGCGGGTGATTCTGTATTAAACTGAAATAGTCATTGTATTTAATACTGATGTAAAAAATAATATTTTAACCTGTTAATATTTACTATAATAACTTTTTACAACAAAAGTTATCAAAAATGTATTGACGCTTATGTCTATTTGTGCTAAAAATGAATACAAGCTTTAAAACAAAACAAACACATAGAAAAGCTAGTACATTACATTACATCACTCCGCATGAATAATTGACTGAAATATGACGCCATAATCATCTTGATTGTGTCGTCGCAGCTCAGTCAAAAACAAAAATGTTTGCGTTGAGTATTTTATTGCAGAACGTTTACCTCTGGTAAATAGTTCGCATACACGATATGCTCCAATCTTTTGATTGTGAGCGGTCAGTCGCCTTCGGCGACGAGCGCCCAATATTAATATACAGCGGCGGATTCGTCGCCAAGGTTCTTTTTTTCTGATATCCTGAGGTTATGCTAAATCGCATCGCTGACAGGTTATGGTACGGCATCTACTTGACTCCAATAGTGAGTTTACTGATGCTATTTTATATTTGGAATACTACTAACCCGGGGACAGTCGGTCCACTGGGTATTTTATTTGTCTTTGTTCTGTTGTATCTGTTTTGGGCCAGTATATTTTTTATTATTTTGCATCTGGGGTTTTCGCTTTTTAGGAAAAGTAATCTGTTTCGTGTATTTATGTCTAGACGGGAAAACAAGCCATTTAACTGGAAGAAAAGCTATTATATCGCGAGTATTATTGCCTTTATGCCAGTTCTCTTGCTCGCTATGCAATCTATTAATCAACTAACTATCAGAGACATTCTATTAGCGGTTGGATTTACTGGATTAGCAATTTTTTACGTTCTAAGACGGAGCTAGTATTTACCTTCTTGAATTAGGAGGATTCAACCTATAAATTATGCTATAATCAAGGATATATGGAACCCCACTCAAATAACCCGGAAAACTTGGCGAATAAGAGCCCAGAGCAAGGACAGGAAAGCCCTGAGCTAGGTGTTTCACCCGACCAGAGGAAGTTAGAAAAAGTTCCTATCGGTGCCTTAGAACAATTAGGAGGCGATACATCAAAAGAGCGAAGTGGAGTAGTTAAAGATAACCCTCAAGTTTCAACTGATGACACAGTTGTAACTTTACCTTCCATACCCGTACCAGCGCAGGACGATAGTGTATCTATTACAACACAACAAACTCCAATCGTGGCTGCTGACGACGATGTTATAGAGAAGGAATGGGTGAATAAAGCAAAGAAAGTTATCAGTCAAACCAAGGGTGACCCCTATACACAGGAACGAGAAGTAAGTAAACTACAGGCAGACTATATGCAAAAACGCTATGGTAAACAGGTTAAAATGCCTGATGAAACATAATGAGGTGGTAAAGAGGTGGCAGAACTTCTTGTAAGTATATTTGTACTAGGTTCGATAGGTGCAGCAATAGCCGCAGGTATCTATTTTTTGTATCGTCAATCTTTACGTGAAGCAAAAAATTACGAACGTGGATTAAAGATGATACCCCTGCGCATCCATCTACCTCCTACTAGTGATGATATTGAAGCTGGCGGTAGGGATGCACGAGATGTAACCCAAGAGGCGATATCGCAAGCTCAGGTGATGTATAACATTATAGCTAGTACAGCAACAAAAGGATTCAAGAGCAAGCTGTTTGGTCAGCGCCATATTGCATTTGAGGTAACAGTCAAGAACGGTATGGTTAATTACTACGTTGTAACACCCGTAGTGTTAATTGATGTTATACGTCAGGCGGTAACAGCAGCCTACCCAGCAGCGACACTAGAGGAAGTAGAAGAGCAAAATATATTCAGTAAAACGGGCAGAATTAGCGGAACTATTGGTGGTGAGTTAACATTAAAAAACAACTTTTCATATCCAATCGCTACTTTTGAGGAGTCAAAACGCGATGCTATGATAGCGCTGCTCAACGCTCTATCAGGGGCCGGCAAAGATGATGGCGCTGCAATACAAATATTACTACGTCCTGCCCAAGAGGGTTGGTCTAAGAGCTCAAACAAGGCTGCGCAAAAGATTCGTCAGGGTAAGGCTGGCAAAGGCGGCTCCAATCCTATCAGTACTGGCTTACTAGAAATGTTATGGAAACCACCTGCTCCCGGTGACAATAAAGAAGGTGGCGGCGAGCATCAAGTTAGTTCACTAGAACAGTCGCATATAGAATCTATAGAAGAAAAAACTAGGTACCCAGCATACGAGAGTCTCATTCGTGTTATTGCTTCTTCCAATACGGCAACGCAGTCACAAAGTTTAGTAAAGAATGTAGTCGCTGCGTTCGCACTTTTTGACGCACCGAATAAAAATGGATTCAAATTCAGCGTTACTAACAACATTGAAGAATTTACAACAGCATTTATTTTTCGCTTCTTTCCTCAGAATATAAAAAATAACATACTAAATAGTGTTGAGCTTGCGACCATTTTTCACCTCCCTGACCAGAGCAGCATACCTACTTCACAGGTTGAGAGACAAGCAGCCAAGCAGGTTGATGGTCCTAATTTTATACCCGACAAAGGCCTTTTACTTGGGGTAAATTCGTTTCGTGGAGTCAAGAAAGAAATTCGCCTGAGCGAGAACGACCGTCGTAGACATACCTACGTAATAGGTCAAACAGGTACAGGTAAATCAGTGTTACTGGAGAACTTAGCACTTCAGGACATGCTAGAAGGACGTGGCTTTGCATTTATAGATCCTCATGGAGATACAGCTGAAACACTACTGGGGATGGTACCAAAACACCGTGTAGAGGATGTTATTTACTTTAACCCTGGTGATATGACAAATCCTGTAGGTTTGAATATGTTCGAGTACGACCATCCCGACCAAAAAGACTTTTTGATACAAGAATCAATCAACATGCTATATGGTTTATACGACCCAGGCCACACTGGAATAGTTGGGCCTAGGTTAGAGCATATATTTCGCTATTGTGCGCTACTGCTAATGTCAGACCCCAATGGTGGAACGTTTATAGATATACCGAAACTGCTGGTGGACAACGACTTTATGAAGAGTAAGCTAAAATATGTCAAAGACCAAGATGTATTGGATTTTTGGACAAAAGAGTATCCGAACTCTCAACGTTCAAATGAATCTGGCGAAGTTACTAGCTGGGTAGTTAGTAAGTTTGGCCCATTTATGTCAAACACTATGATGAGGAATGTCATGGGGCAAACAAAGAGTGGATTTAATCTACGTGACATTATGGATAATAGAAAGATATTGATTGTGAACCTGTCTCAGGGAAAGATGGGTGAGTTGAACTCACGCCTATTAGGTATGATATTTGTGATGAAATTTCAGGCAGCTGTTATGAGCCGCGACGATATATTAGAAGATGAGCGTGAAGATTTCTGTCTGTTTGTCGATGAGTTTCAAAACTTTGCGACCGATAGCTTCGAATCAATTCTATCTCAGGTACGTAAGTATCGCTTGAACCTCATAATAGGTAACCAGTTTATGACTCAACTCAACGACAAAGTGCGTGAGGCTATTATAGGTAACGTAGGTACAGTTATTAGTGGTAGGATTGGTGTAACTGATGCTGAGCTGTTAGTAAAGAGGTTCCAGCCGACCTTTGATATGGAAGATTTGATTAAACTGCCTAACTATCAATCTATAGCAAATGTCATGATTAATAACGTTCCATCATCCCCATTTAGTATGAATTTCTTGCCGCCACTGGGCGGGGCTAATACAAACACTCAGCTTGCAGACGCTATAAAGAAACTTTCAGCTGCTAAACACGGCCGACCTAGGGCTGAGGTTGAAAGAGAGATATTCACTAGACTAGGCTCTGGTGCAAAAAAAGTAGAGCAATCTAGGCAGGTAGCCGGCACCTCAAAGAGTTCAGATTCTAGTAACTCTTTTCTAGACGAATGGTTAGCCAAGCGTAAAGAAATATCGGCCAATAAAGCGAAGACAACTGAAAAGCCAGTTAACAAGAAGTCCAAAGTCGAAACTATAACGCCAGAAAAACCAGCACCTGCTGACCAAACAAAACAAGATATTAATACTATCAGTAGTAGTGGCCACGGTGGTAGTTTGTCAGTTCAAAATGCGGATGAGTCTGACGACGAAGTACACATAGCTATTCGTTAGAATTTACTTTACTTGTTTGATCAAACTGCGTACGTAATCATACAAAATACCTACTATAAAGCTTAGTATAAATACACTACCTAGTGTAGTTAGGCTTGATGTCTGATATCCATAAAAATAAGCAATACTAATCATCAGCAAGCCAACGGTAACGGTTGTAACCAATGCAAACTGCATAGGTATAATCCTAAATACACTCCGCTCTAAATTATTTAGTACCACATTTACTATAGGTATATGCACTATCTTACTGGTGTATTTTTCTACATTAGTCATCTCTGACTGAGCTTTTGCAACAGTTATTTTGTAATGTTTTTTATTGCTAGACATGTTTACTCCGAATACTTTTTAATATCAGTTCATGCTCTTTTGAGGATATGCGAACCTTTATATATATTAGTATATTGATTATAAATATTAGCCAGGCAATAGCGATAAACGAACTATCAACAGGTGCTGATAGCATTCTTTCCACTATCTTTGTAGTTGGGCAAGAAACTTTAATATCTGTTTGTCCGCCTACAAAACTACTCATGTAGCAGTCGTTAGATGAGGCGTTTGTTTGCCCATATGCTGTTATAGGAATAGTGTCTAGTATTTGGATTGTAAAGCTGTAGGTTTTTTGTTCTCCTGGGATGATTGACACTAGTGGCCATTGTAGTATTTTAGATTCTTTATCAAACTTTGCTGAATCTACACTGGTGAGGTTTGAATATTCTAGAATATCTCCAACATATATTTCTGGTCTTAGTAATATATCACTCTGTCCATTATTAGTGACTTTGATTTCGTACATCAGACGGTCGCTCGGGTGGTTTTTAATATATCGGGCATCGGTTTTATAACTCAAGTTTGTGACCGTTGTTTTACTCGTGAATGTATTGCTATTTGGACAATTAAAATACGAAAAGGAATCATTTGGTTTTTTGTAGCATTTATCTGCTTGGGACGATGTAGTCAAAATGTCTCCGCTACTCTTTACAATTGCAAAATTGCCCACTGTTTCTGAGCGGCCCGCTAATATACCAATGTCTGATTTATTCAAAGCTTGATTATCAGTTGCACTACCGTGGTATAGTAGCGACCCATCATTAGTAGCCACGAACGAAGAATTATTAACAGATTGATTAGCGCTAGGTACCACTTTATAAATTGGTGAACGACTCCATGATACTACCAAGCCTTGTTGGCCAGATACCCATTTGTACATTGAAGTTTCTTTTGTATTAGAAACATCGTTTCTAGATAAAGAAAGTGCATCTAGGGCAGAATGAAATGTAGAATCTTTATTATCATATTGCAGCAGAGCATCCTGTTTCGAAGAAACACCACCATGGATGATATCAGAATCTACGGACGAGGTATTAGTACTGCTAGATGGCATTATAATAACTGCGTACTGTAATAGTAATAATATACCCGAGAGAACAACCAATACACCTCTTTTTGCGATGTCGTTGACCATGCTTTTGTGATAGTCTTTTAACTCACCAGCTAGGCTAGGACTTTGCAATGCATCGGTGACAATCTTTTGTGACATTTTTATTACGAACCACCCTTTTTTATATGCTCTAGTCTAGCATATTTTAGCTAAATCACCCCTAGCATGTTGTTAAGATTTTGTGGTATAATGTATATTAAGTTGGAAACAGAACCGAGGGAGAAAAATCTACATAATGGCTAAACAAAAACCAGCTGCTGCTTATGATGCAGCACAAATCCAAGTACTTGAAGGTCTAGAACCAGTTCGTAAACGCCCAGGGATGTATATCGGTAGCACAGGCTACGATGGGGTGCATCACCTGATTAAAGAAATCGCAGATAACTCAATTGACGAGGCTATTGCTGGTCATGCTACTAAAATACTCGTCACAGTGCTTGCTGATGGCGGTTTAACGGTCACTGATGACGGTCGTGGTATTCCTGTTGATAAACATCCTAAAACGGGGCTCAGCACTCTAGAAACGGTTCTGACCGTGCTTCATGCTGGTGGTAAATTTGGTGGCGGTGGCTACAAAGTCTCATCTGGGTTGCACGGTGTGGGCTCGAGTGTAGTTAACGCACTATCAACACTATTGATTGCCGAAGTTGTTCAAAAAGGCGAGCTATATCGTATAGAATTCGAAAAAGGTGCTGCAAAAGCTCCACTCAAAAAAGTTGGTAAAACCGACCGACCTACAGGAACAACAATAACCTTTTATCCAGACCCAACAATTTTCAAAGAAACAGTTGAATTTGATTACAAATGGATTGTTGATTATTTGCGACATCAGGCTTATCTCACAAAAGGTATATTTGTCACAGTCAAAGACGACCGCACTAATGAAGAGCAATCATTTTACTTTGAAGGTGGTATTCAGAGCTATGTAACTCATCTAAATATTGGTAAAGACGTCGTGTCTGATAATGCATTCTATGTAGAGCGTCAAGTTGAAGATTCAATGATAGAGGTAGCTATACAGTACAACGAGACATTCACCGAAATTGTGAAACCATTTGCAAACAATGTACTCACACCGGATGGTGGTACGCACTTGATTGGTTTTCGTTCAGCGCTAACTCGTGTGATTAACGATTACGCCCGTAAAAGCGGTATATTAAAGGAAAAAGAAGAAAACCTTACGGGTGATGATATTCGTGAAGGTCTAACAGCTATTATATTAGTGAAGCTCCCTGATCCTCAGTTTGAAGGTCAGACAAAGAATAAGCTTGGTAACCCAGAGGTTCGACGCTACGTTGAACAGGTAATGAATGAATATTTCAGCTATTACCTAGAGGAAAACCCAGCGGTAGCTAAGAAAATTGTTGGTAAAGCATTACTAGCCGCCCGTGCCCGTAAAGCAGCTCGTGCAGCTCGTGACAATGTTATCCGCAAAGGTGCATTAGATGGCCTCAGCCTACCTGGTAAATTATCTGACTGTTCTAGCAAGAGTCCAGAAGATTCAGAACTATATATAGTAGAGGGTGATTCAGCTGGCGGTTCAGCCAAAGTTGGACGTGATAGCAAAACTCAAGCTATATTACCTCTGAGAGGTAAGGTGCTGAACGTTGAGCGAGCACGACTAGACCGAATGCTCAATAACAACGAAATTGTCAGCCTTATTAAGGCTATGGGCGTAAATATAGGGGATTCTTTTGACCTCGACGGGTTGCGTTATCACCGAATTATTATAATGACTGACGCCGATGTTGATGGTAGCCACATCGCAACCTTGTTGATGACTTTCTTTTTCCGTTATATGCGTGAAGTTGTCGATGGCGGATACATATATTTGGCCAAGCCACCACTATTTGAGCTAGTAAAATCGGGCAAACAGGACAATGTGTTTGTCTATAACGAAGAAGAACTCGATACTATTTTGACCGAAACTATAGAGGCTCGTAAAAAAGAAGGTCTCAAGGTTGATAAAGACGATGACCGGATTAAGCAAGCCGGCTTTACCGAGCAAAAACGCTACAAGGGTTTGGGTGAAATGGATGCTGAGCAGTTATGGGAAACTACTATGAACCCCGAAAATCGTGTACTAGTACAAGTCAAAGTCGAAGATGCCGAAAAAGCTGACGCAATCTTTACTAAATTGATGGGTGAGGAAGTAGAGCTGCGAAAGAATTTCATACAGTCACGTGCCAAATTTGTTAAATTAGAGGATCTGGATATATAGATATGGATGACGAACAAAAACCACCAATTGAAGGCGAAATTTTAAACCAAGAACTAACGCCACAAACACATTCAAAGGTAATGGAACGACGAACGCTCGAGGACATTATGGAAGATAACTTCTTGCGTTATTCTATGAGCGTTATTGTCGAACGTGCCTTGCCCGACGTGCGTGACGGCTTGAAGCCTGTTCACCGACGTATTTTATATGTCATGGAAAAAATGGGCGTTCGTGCCAACAGTAAAACAGTTAAAAGTGCCCAGATTGTCGGTGAAGTCATGGGTAAATATCACCCGCACGGTGACAGTGCAATTTATGAGTCTATGGTTCGTATGGCCCAAGATTGGTCAATGCGTTACATGTTGGTACATGGTCAGGGTAACTTCGGCTCTATGGACGGTGACCCAGCGGCTGCATATCGATATACCGAAGCAAAAATGAACAAACACGCTGAAGCATTACTAGCTGATATAGACAAAGATACCGTTGATTTTCGTGATAACTATGATGGTACGCGTCAAGAACCGTCAGTTTTGCCGGCAAAACTACCAAACCTACTACTAAATGGTCAAATTGGTATTGCTGTGGGTATGGCTACTAACATCCCGCCACACAACCTTGGTGAATTAATCGATGCAACTGTGCATATTATCGATAATCCAGACGACACTACTATCGATGACCTGTTGCAACATGTTAAAGGCCCAGATTTTCCAACCGGTGGTATTGTATATGGCGGCGCTCCGCTAAAGCAGGCCTATATGACTGGTCGTGGTGGTATAACAATCCGTGCAGTGGCCGAGATTGAAGAGACAAAGAAGGGTCGTCATCAAATAATAGTGACTGAAATGCCATATGCAGTGAACAAGGCAACGCTGATTGAGCGGATGGCCGACCTGGTCAAGGAAAAGAAAATTACAACTATTAGTGATATTCGTGACGAAAGTGCTCGAGGCTCTGTCCGTTTGGTTATCGAGCTCAAAAAAGACGCCTATCCAAAGAAAGTCCTCAACCAACTATATAAATTGACCTCACTACAGACGAACTATCACTACAATATGTTGGCGCTGATTGACGGTATACAACCACGCGTACTTGGTTTGCAAGATATATTGACCGAATATATAAAGCACCGTCAAGTCGTAGTTCGTCGTCGAACCGAATTTGAACTAGGCAAGGCAAAAGACCGCGCCCACATTTTGGAAGGTTTAAAAATTGCTCTAGATCATATCGACGAAGTTATCAAAACAATTCGTGGCAGCAAATCCACCGAGGAAGCGCGAAATAACTTGATGAAGAAATTCAAATTGAGTGAAATTCAGGCAAAAGCAATTCTAGAAATGCAGTTGCGTGCCCTAACGGGTCTAGAGCGTGACAAAGTCGAAGAAGAATTGGCATCTCTCAAGAAGTTAATTGCCGAACTAGAAGCAATTCTAGCCGATGAGCAGAAGATTCTAGGCATTATCAAAGATGAACTGGCTGAAATGAAAGAGAAATTCAACGACGAACGTCGAACTAAGATTATCAATCAAGAACTAGGCAAGTTTAGTGACGAAGAGCTGATACCCGAAGAAGAAACAGTAGTTCTTCTGACAACAGAAAACTACATCAAACGAACTTTGGTCAGCGAATATCGCAAGCAACACCGTGGCGGTAAAGGTAAGCGTGGTATGACTACAAAAGAAGAGGACATCATTGATCAACTAGTACCCGCGAGTACTCACGATTGGCTATTGTTCTTTACTAACAGAGGTCGTGTTTTCCGTTTGAAAGCTCACGAAGTGCCATCTGCTAGCCTGCAGGCCAAGGGTGTAGCAGTTGTAAACCTATTACAACTACAACCAGAAGAGAAAATTACATCAATCATCAAGATTGCCAAGGGTGAAAAAGACGACGGCTATCTGTTGATGTCGACTGTCAAAGGTACAGTCAAGAAAACACCACTGAAAGATTACGCGAACATTCGTACCAGTGGCTTGATAGCAATCAAGCTTGATGACGGTGATGAACTGAGGTGGATAAAACGAAGTAATGGTGAAGATGATGTCATAATCTCTACATCTGCAGGTCAAGCTGTCCGATTTAGCGAAAAAGACGCTCGTCCAATGGGACGATCAGCTCGTGGTGTTCGTGGTGTACGCTTGCGACCTGGTGACAGTGTTGTCGGTATGGACTTGGCTGATGAAACAAAACCACTACTAGTGCTGAGTGAAAACGGCTACGGAAAACTAACAAATACTAGTAATTTCCCATCTCACAAGCGTGGTGGTGTGGGTATAAAATCTGCCGTAGTAACTGCAAAGACTGGTAATATCGTATCTGTTCGCTCAATCGACCCAGATGCTAGTGAAATACTGATTATTTCTACACAGGGTCAGACTATTCGTGTAGGTCTTCAGGATATACCAAAACTTGGTCGTACTACACAGGGTGTACGTATCATGCGCCTCAATGACGAAGATACTGTAGCTTCGCTGGGCATCATCCTTGACCAACCGGACAAAGAAGAGGAAACTAAAGAGGAATGAATATCTCAATATACTTGATTGCAGCAGCAGCAGCCTGGGTAGTAGCTCAGTTAATCAAGTATATATTGGGATCTATAAAGAACGGTCGATGGTTTGATGGTTCGGTAGTTTTACATTCTGGTAATATGCCGAGTGTACATACTGCAACTGTAGTCAGCCTGGTGACCGTAATCGGTATCGTTGATGGTATAAATACCGCATTATTTGCTGTAGCATTGTTATTTGCTGCAGTCGTTGCCTACGACGCCATGGGCGTTCGCCGCAGTTCTGGTGAGCAAGGTCAATCTATTCGCGAAGCAATCAAAAACAAGAGTATGAAAGCCAGGATTCCGTACGTTGCCCTCGGTCACACTAAACTAGAGGTAGCAGTCGGAGCAGCGCTAGGACTAGTAGTCGGTATTTTCGTTGCATTTTTTACTTCATCTATCACTCTTTAACCCTTGACACCGCCTCTGATGGTGCGATATGATGGTCTTTAAGTCTGAGTTTCTGCGAGACCACAAACACTACATCGTTGGTGTCGCTTTGAGAGACGAGACAAGTATTTTTACAATTTGGTAGTGCAAATCATCGTCAGTTAATTTATATATGTTTTAATGTACATTCACTTGGAAACAAGTCACATTTTATGGAGAGTTTGATCCTGGCTCAGGATGAACGCTGGCGGCGTGCCTAATACATGCAAGTCGAGCGGTAAGGCCCTTCGGGGTACACGAGCGGCGAACGGCTGAGTAACGCGTGGGAATTCACCCCAAAGTGAGGGATAAGCATCGGAAACGGTGTCTAATACCGCATATGGTCTTCGGATTAAAGTTTTATACGCTTTGGGAGAAGCCCGCGTACGATTAGATAGTTGGTGAGGTAATGGCTCACCAAGTCTACGATCGTTAGCTGGTCTGAGAGGATGATCAGCCAGACTGGAACTGAGACACGGTCCAGACTCCTACGGGAGGCAGCAGTAAGGAATCTTCCACAATGGACGAAAGTCTGATGGAGCAACGCCGCGTGCAGGATGAAGGCTTTCGGGTCGTAAACTGCTTTTGTTAGCGAAGAATTTGACGGTAACTAACGAATAAGGATCGGCTAACTCCGTGCCAGCAGCCGCGGTCATACGGAGGATCCAAGCGTTATCCGGAGTGACTGGGCGTAAAGAGTTGCGTAGGTGGTTATGTAAGTGAATAGTGAAACCTGGTGGCTCAACCATACAGACTATTATTCAAACTGCATAACTCGAGAATGGTAGAGGTAGCTGGAATTTCTAGTGTAGGAGTGAAATCCGTAGATATTAGAAGGAACACCAATGGCGTAGGCAGGCTACTGGACCATTTCTGACACTAAGGCACGAAAGCGTGGGGAGCGAACCGGATTAGATACCCGGGTAGTCCACGCCGTAAACGATGGATACTAGTTGTTGGGGGTATCGACCCCCTCAGTAACGAAGCTAACGCGTTAAGTATCCCGCCTGTGGAGTACGGTCGCAAGACTAAAACATAAAGGAATTGACGGGGACCCGCACAAGCGGTGGAGCGTGTTCTTTAATTCGATGATACACGAAGAACCTTACCAGGGCTTGACATCCCTTGAATTTTGCCGAAAGGCGAGAGTGCTTTATTGAACAAGGTGACAGGTGCTGCATGGCCGTCGTCAGCTCGTGTCGTGAGATGTTTGGTTAAGTCCATTAACGAGCGCAACCCTTATGAATAGTTGGATTTTTCTATTCAGACTGCCCCGGTAACGGGGAGGAAGGAGGGGATGATGTCAGGTCAGTATTGCCCTTACGTCCTGGGCTAGAAACGCGCTACAATGGCCGGTACAATGCGCAGCGAAGCAGTGATGTGGAGCAAATCGCATCAAAGCCGGTCCCAGTTCGGATAGCAGGCTGAAACTCGCCTGCTTGAAGTCGGAATCGCTAGTAATCGTAGGTCAGCAAACTACGGTGAATACGTTCCCGGGTCTTGTACACACCGCCCGTCAAACCATGAAAGTCACCAACACCCGAAGTCCATTTTTTATGGCCTAAGGTGGGGGGGATGATTGGGGTTAAGTCGTAACAAGGTATCCGTAGCGGAAGCTGCGGATGGATTACCTCCTTTCTAGGGAGAATAAATGCCTATTCAGCGAGCAATCCTGAGTAGAGCTAGGTCGGTCTTGTTGTTGTGATTGGATCTGCACAACAACCATTTGGTCTCTATGAGACAAGACGAGGTCCACCTGAGACAATTGACGATGATTGCACTACCAAGTTGTAAATAATAAAACATCCCGGAAAGCTGGGATGTTTTTGTTGTAAAGATTATTGACCGAGCTGATGTCCGAAAAATATACTCAAAAACCAACCTAATAACCCTTGCCATAGTCCCAGCCCAACGGTGATACCCAGTAGTATCGAAATAATACCAAAAACTTTTGTACCGTTATAGACATCACCGCCACCGATTTTGGCTAGAAAATCAAATTCACTCAGCGCATTTGCTACTTTGTAGTTCCAGCGTACACACGAAACACCAAAGGCAACCAGTAAAAGACCGAAGAATATTTGTCCTATCATATGCGTCACAGTATAACTTCTTGCTTGCGTTACCACAACTGATACGGTAGAATAACTGATGTCGCAAAAATAATTCATGGGGCGTTAGCTCAGTTGGCTAGAGCACCTGCTTTGCAAGCAGGGGGTCCGGGGTTCGAGTCCCCGACGCTCCACCATGTATTTTTAGACACGGGCGATTAGCTCAGCTGGTTAGAGCGCGTCACTGATAATGACGAGGTCGGAGGTTCGAGTCCCTCATCGCCCACCAAATTAATTAAATCTACCTTTTGGTAGGTTTTTTTATTGCATTTCCCTCAGTTGTTTGGTACAATTGTTCCTAACAGCGAAAGTTTCCGTATGAAACCTCTGGCGAATCTAGGTGGATAACAGGCGAGTGTAGCAAAAGAAACATCAATTTTGATGTTTACATACCCCTGTAAAATCTGGTAGAATCAATAAAGTTGAACGCAAATAATTGCGACCCAAGTTACTGCGAGTTTTTTACCGAGGAATCATTAGGTCTCTATTATGTGCGCTCAAAACCAGGTTGTAACTGGTGAAGGACACACGTAATTTAACAATTCGAAGAAATAAGTAAAAATTAGATTGACGGCAAGTGATTGTATTTAACAATTACTAGTCAAGTCAATGCATAAAAAGGTACTCAAGGGCACATAATGGATGCCTAGACGTATATTACCGATGAAGGACGTGGAAGACTGCGAAAAGTCTTGGGGAGCTGTCATCAAGCTTTGATCCAGGAATATCCGAATGGGGAAACCCGGTATGAGTCATGTCATATCACCTGCATCTGAATACATAGGATGTTTGGCGGGAACCAACTGAACTGAAACATCTTAGTAGGTTGAGGAAAAGAGAATAAACAATGATTCCGGAAGTAGTGGCGAGCGAAACCGGATGAGCGCAAACCTTTTAAGTTTTATACCGATTTATCGGGATAATAAGTTTACAGACGAATACTTAAGAGGGGTTGTGAGGAGTGTGAAGACCAGGTAAGAGCTGTTGATTTATCAACATTTCTTACTTGCGAGATCTCTCTGTAATGGAGGTCGTAAGGTAAGAAAACTGCAACGCTAGCAGAATAGTGTGGAATAGCTAGTGAAACAACGTGAAAGCCGTGTACGCGAAAGCGTTGCTGACCTTATATCACATTTACTCGAGTAGGACGGGGCACGAGAAACCCTGTTTGAATCCGGCAGGACCACCTGCCAACGCTAAATATAATATACGATCGATAGTGAACAAGTACAGTGATGGAAAGGTGAAAAGAACCCCGGGAGGGGAGTGAAATAGATCCTGAAATTATGTGCCTACAAGGAGTCGGAGCAGATTTATTCTGTGACGGCGTGCTTTTTGTAGAACGATCCAGCGAGTTAATTTTATGTGCAAGGTTAAGTCATTTGACGGAGCCATAGTGAAAGCGAGCCTGAATAGGGCGAATTAAGTACATAGGATTAGACCCGAAACCGGGTGACCTATCCATGGGCAGGCTGAAGCTACTGTAATAGGTAGTGAAGGGCCGAACCACCGCACGCTGCAAAGTGCTTGGATGACCTGTGGATAGAGGTGAAATGCCAATCGAACTCGGAGATAGCTGGTTCTCCTCGAAATAGCTTTAGGGCTAGCGTCATGTATACTAGCCAACAGGGGTAGAGCTCTGTAAAGGACTGGGGTCCTCACGGATACCCACCCTTAACAAACTACGAATACTGTTGGTGGAACCATGGCAGTTAGAACGGCGGGGCTAAGCTCGTCGCTCGAAAGGGAAACAGCCCAGACCATCGTCTAAGGTCCCAAAATGTACACTCAGTGGGAAACAAGGTGAGATTTCTTAAACAGCTAGGATGTTGGCTTAGAAGCAGCCATTCATTTAAAGTGTGCGTAACAGCTCACTAGTCAAGAGATCTTGCGTGGAAAATGTAACGGGGCTAAAGTGTACTACCGAAGACATGGATATACAATTTATTGTATGTGGTAGAGGAGCGTTCCTGTCAGCAGTGAAGTCAGATTGGAAAGTCTGGTGGAGCGGCAGGAAGTGAGAATGCTGGAATGAGTAACCATAAGAGGGGTGAGAATCCCCTCGGCCGAAAGAGTAAGGTTTCCTGGACTACGGTAATCGATCCAGGGTTAGTCGGGCCTAAGCCGAGGCGCATAGCGTAGGCGATGGACATCAGGTTAATATTCCTGAACCGGTTATATCTTATACACTGTTCACGGCGGAATAGTCAGAGCGGATTCATGGTATGTATCCGTCTAACTTGGCAGGAATGCTAAAGGAATGAAAGTTTTGATTTATCAAAATGATTCTGGTGAAGACGCTGGCTAGAAAAGCAGGTGTATGCGTGGATATAGCCGCCCGTACCGCAAACCAACACAGGTACTCGGGTCGAGAAGACCAAGGCTTACGAGAGAACCTTCGCTAAGGAACTCGGCAATACAGCGACCGTAACTTCGGGATAAGGTCTGCCCCCACATCATTTGATGTGAGCCGCGTTCGGATAATTTGACGATTATCAACTTGGTGACAGGTGGTTAGAATATTGAGTACGTAAATGTCGTGTTTTCGAACATGATATTTCGCGGAAAATCCTTTTTTATAATCACAATTTTTTACTGAGACAATCAAATCATATGATTAATTCTGGACGCGTGCACTCTCATATCTGATGATGTGGGGGCCGCAGCTAAAGAGCCCAAGCAACTGTTTATCAAAAACACAGGTCTCTGCTAACACGAAAGTGGATGTATAGGGGCTGACTCCTGCCCAGTGCTGGAAGGTTAAGGGGAGTGCTTTACGGTGCGAACTGAAGCCCCAGTGAACGGCGGCGGTAACTATAACCGTCCTAAGGTAGCGAAATTCCTTGTCAGGTAAGTTCTGACCCGCACGAATGGAGTAATGATTTGGGCACTGTCTCGGCGAAGGACTCGGTGAAAGTGCATTGGCGGTAAAGATGCCGTCTGTCCGTACCAGGACGAGAAGACCCCGTGGAGCTTTACTACAGCTTTGCATTGATCCGGGTTACAACATGTGTAGCATAGGTGGGAGCCTTTGAAGCAGATGCGCTAGCATTTGTGGAGGCGTCGGTGAAATACCACCCTTGTTGTGATCTTGATCTTACTGTTACCGTTATCCGGTAATAGGACCGTGCATGGTGGGTAGTTTAACTGGGGCGGTTGCCTCCCAAAGAGTAGCGGAGGCGTTCAAAGGTTGGCTAGCTTCGGATGGAAATCGAAGTGATAGTGTATACGCAAAAGCCAGCTTGACTGTGAGGAGTACATTCCAATCAGAGACGAAAGTCGGAGTAAGTGAACCGCATTAAGTACATTTGTACATGAATGTGGGATCGAATGCGAAAACGGATAAAAGTTACCCCGGGGATAACAGGCTTATAGCGCCCAATAGTTCACATAGACGGCGCTGTTTGGCACCTCGATGTCGGCTCATCACATCCTGGAGGGGGAGCACCTTCCAAGGGTTCGGCTGTTCGCCGATTAAAGTGGTACGCGAGCTGGGTTCAGAACGTCGTGAGACAGTTCGGTTTATATCCGGTATGGACGATAAGAAATTTGAGAAGATCTACCCCTAGTACGAGAGGACCGGGGCGGACGAACCTCTGGTGTATCGATTGTGGCCACCTGCCGCATTGTCGAGTAGCTACGTTCGGAATGGATAAGCGCTGAAAGCATATTAAGCGCGAAGCCAACTTCAAGATTAGATTTCTCTATGAGGACACAGAAAGACTATCTGTTTGATAGGCGCAAGGTAGAAGTGCGGTAACGTATGGAGCTGAAGCGTACTAATAGTCCCATTGCCTTTTTATGCTCCAAGATATGTTCATTTTATATGAATGTGTCTTGGATCTAGGGTAAAACCTGGACAGACTTGACTAGTATTTGGTGAATAAAATCATCAACTAACTAGAGTCAATCAATTTTACATTAACAATTCATGCATCGATTATGGGCATCGAGTTGATTCCATCTTAGCGTTGGGATCAACTCGGTGTCCATGGCGCTGGGGAAACACCTGTTCTCATTCCGAACACAGCAGTTAAGCCCAGCAGCGGCGATTATACTGCCTTGCGGGAAACTAGCACGATGCCGAATTTTGATCAGAGTCTCCGAAAGGAGGCTCTTTTCATTTAGATCTATTTAAAACAGTGTTGACTAGCCAAATCAGCAGCTTCATTAATGCCTATTTTGTCGTTTTTATAGTAAGTTTTAGTATCGGTGATTGGTGCACTGCCCGAATTTTTAATCCCACCACCAGTGAATGTGAAATATATCTGTTTTGTTTGCTTGTCATATAAATTACAAGTACCATCACTGTTTACAACATTACCCTGCATCCATTGGATATCAACTAGCTGGCTACTAGTTGTGTTAGTTGAGCCTGGCATTCCATTATCTACATTTGTAGACTCTTGATAAATCTTTTGATCGTATACGGATATATTTTTTGTGTTAGACCAAATATTGTATGCAAGTACACTTGCTGTAATGACAATGACTGCAATTAATATTCCAATCACTATATTGAGTTTTTTATTCATATATCTCATTGTACTTGTTCCATTTTGTTTCGGCAAAACGGAACCCAAAACCAGCGGGTTACATGCCAAGCTTGACACAATCACCAGTCAAAACTCAAAACAGCCTGCGGAACTCGCTGTGCTCAGACAGTCCTCGGCTATTTAGTTGTGAGTTTGACGTGCTTGCTCAGGCTTGCCATGATACCCAGGAGCAGATAAGCATAAGCTATATTGTAGTATTGACAACAGTATAATTTAAGAGTAATATTGTACTGAAAATCGGTGGGAAAATAAAAACCGATAACAAGGAGATAAAATGACAGGTATTAAGATAGATCAATATAAAGGAGTTTACTGGAGAGCTGGTGTAAAATCACCGATTGCTTTGTGCCCAACACACAAAATTAGACTCGAAATAAGAACTAGAATGTACGGCCTCCAACAACAAGAAACAAAATTCGGTGGGCATGATTATCTTGTTTGTCCCGAAGATTCGAAAAATTTCAAGATTTTTGGGGATACTTTCTGGGATATGCAAAAGAGATACCAAAGCACGAAGGAGGCACTTGCACTAAAAACAGCAACAATTGTTGATTTGGATAACGTATATACTCCTAAGTTAAAAATGTCATTAAGCCCTAAAGATGACAGATATTCAGTCCAAGTAGAGATAGACGAAACTCCTACGGGTAAAAAGTTAGTGATTTACGCCGCTGATAGAAAAAATTTGAGTGAAAAAACTCAAATTTTTATAGACCCCCAATCTGATAAAATAACATTTGATTCGAAAGGTGATATACATCCAAATATGATATTTTCAAAGGTGGTAGCTTACTTTAAAGATGGAAAAAAAGCTACTTTAGAAGAAGAGTAGATTATTTAGGTCTTTGTTCGACGCAGAATTTGGTGATTTTTGTTATTAGGTCTAGTGGTATTGGTTTGTCGATAGGGAATTGGATGGTGCCTTTTGAGGCATAACTAGTCAAAATTTTTGAGAGTAGTAGCTGTAAAATGCTATTGTTGTTATATGACTAATTTTCTACTGATTCTAATAGTTGGTGTTTTAGCTATAATACCCGTGTACTTGTTAGAGAAATCTTTTCGGCAATGGCGCCTAACACACCGCAAGCCCGTATATGAAAACTCAGCAATATTGTTTGCATATTTTACGACTGGTAATGACCTAGTATCTTCAGGTAGACGCAAGTTAAGTGTAAAAGGCGGTGCAATATGCACCGATATTATTACAAAACAAAGAAAGGAACGTCCAAAAGAAGAGGTATATGAGATATCTGCTCCGGCAGGTAAAAAACTTTTGCTTGTTGAACTTCCATTTCACTCTAAACTTCATTTACTTGCAGTCGGTAAGGGGGCGGAGTTGGATAAACTTAGTCCAATTGTCGATGGATCTTCAATGCAAACGGCCACATTAGAGGGTGATTTTGACAAGTACTTTTCAATCTATATAGATAGGGGGCAGGATACACAGCTTCGTTATGTATTTGACCCTGCTGCTATGAAGTACGTCATAGATTTTTGTCGCAAGTACCACTGGGAAATCGTAAACGATAGTATATATTTTGCATCGGATAAGGAATTACCAAATGATGACGTTATTGTAGAGTTCATTGAGCAAATTCGCCCGGCTTTAGAAACTAATTAAGTCTTTGCTCGACGCAGAATTTGGTGATTTTTGTTATTATATCTAGTGGTATTGGTTTGTCGATAGGGAATTGGATGGTGCCTTTTGAGGTGTTGTAACTCTTTAACTCTTCCTCAAACTCTGCAATTGGGCGGGAGCCGGGGTAAAAGCCGATGTGGTGTTCGTATGCAGCGAAATGTACCAAGTTTTTACCATTTAATGTAAATGTTGGTATGCCATAGCTGATTTTTTCCTGTGCATCAGGAGCCGCTTTGTGTATAGTTTCCCGAATATCTTTCAGAATCTTCTGACTAGGCGCCGCAAAATTCTCTAGATACTCATCGATGTCTTTGTATTCTTTCATACCGTTTTTCATATACTCTACTATACTGGTATGATACTGATATGTCGAAAGAAAAAGTGAGTAAAGTATTTGGAATAGGCTTAAACAAAACAGGGACTACGACGTTAGGTAGGTGCTTAAAAATACTTGGATATAAAAAACATCTCAGTCATTCTGAAGATTTCGCAAAGCTTTACTACGAAGGGCGCATTTCAGAACTAATTAATATCGCTAAAAAATACGATTCCTTTGAGGATTGGCCATGGCCACTTATGTACAAAGAATTGGCGGTTAACTTCCCAGATGCAAAATTCATATTAACATTAAGAAAGTCAGACAGTGTATGGTTGAAAAGTTTGATTACGCATTCATATAAACTACCGCCAGAGGAAAATTATCACGAGATGATTTACGGCTACAAGTACACTATGGGTCATAAGAAATATCATCTAGATTTTTACAATAAGCATAACGAAGAAGTCATTGAGTACTTCAAAGATCAGCCTGAAAGGTTATTGGTATTGTGTTGGGAAAATGATGATGGTTGGCGTGAGATTTGTGATTTCTTGGGTATGAAAATTCCTTCAAAACCATTTCCAAATGTAGGTGCCACAAAAGATTGGACTGTTTCAAAAACTAGAATGTTGCACAACCTTTTACTAGCTGTAAAAGGGACTGTAGCTCGTAATCAACTAAACAAATAATTAATTGGGTTTATCGAAAGAATAATGAGCAGTCTGGTATTTGCTTGTAAATGTTTCTACTTGATTTGATATGTCTTTGCCTTGTAAACTATCATTCAGAAAACTAGCTACTATTGTCATTTCTTTTTCTTTCATACCACGTCGAGTGAGGTCTTGAGTACCAATACGTATGTACATTTTGCCACCCAAAGTATGGTCAAAGTTTACCGAAATATTGTTTTTGATAAATTGTTTGTATAAGTTTCGATAATCACCAAACTCCTCTGTAAAAAGGTGTATCTGATGATTTTCTGAGTAGCGACCAGTGTTGGCTTTTCTGACCTTCAGTCCTAGCTTTTCAAGTTCGCTGCCAAGTCCATTTGAATTTGTAATTATTTGCTTTGCATAGTCTTCACCGTATTGTTTCATTTCAAGAACAGTTGTCGAGAGAGCTATCATTGAGGCTGTATGTTGGCTCGAATAAAGGCCACTGTTTATTATCGCACTCGCTTTGTCAGCCAACTCTTTGTCTCGAAAAGCTATGATTCCTTTTTGTGGGCCAGGTAATGTTTTATGTGTATTTGCACAAATAACGTTTGCACCCTCACTAAAAGGTGATTGGAACTGCTGTCCCATAATCAAGCCAAGTGTGTGACTGGCATCGTATATTATTAACGCATCTTCACCTAAAGCTTCGCGAATTTCTCGAAGATTGTGTGGGTTAATATAGAAAGAAACATCCATATAAAAAGCTTTGGCATTTGCTGCTTTGTAGTCTTTAGCTAATTTTTCTACATCAAAAGAAAGTGTGTCAAAGTTATATGAGGTTACTACATGTTTGCGACCTGTTCTTTCGACAATTCCTTGCGTAGCAAAATGACCACCAAACTCTAGGCCGACAGTCATAACTGCGTCGCCAGGCTCGGTAGTCGATAGTATTGCGCACATCATTGCGTGTACGCCAGATAAAAAGCCAAAATTTACATCATATGCGCCTAGCATCTCCCTTGCTGAAGATTGCGCATCAGACACAAGTGTTTGCAGGGCTGGCATTCCTCGGAAGGTGAATGGTTGAAAATCTACAATACCATCATCGTCACCACCACCCATAAAATATCTATCATCCAGCGGTGAGTCCATAAAGGCTCGAGCTGTATCAGACATAAAGGGCTCATTTGCGGTTAAGTGTAAGAGTTGCTCGTTGTGCTTTTCTTCTTCTTTAATTTGTGAATAGTAATCTTGTATGTTCATATCTACTTTGTGCTTTCTAGTCTTATCCAATTATCGACATATTCTTTTTTCTCTTCAGCCTCATAATATAGCTTACCGTACTGACTATTAGGGTTTACTTCTTGTTCTACAATTTTGCCAAGCGGTTCAAATTCGGGAAAGTTTTTAAAGATACGTTTTATTTCAGAACTGCTACGAGATAGCTGACTTACTAAATCATCAAAATTATCTATAATATTTTCGTACACTAGCGAA
>JAUSMW010000262.1 GCA_030645815.1 Candidatus Saccharimonadota bacterium | reverse complement strand
CTTGTGCCGCAGGCAGAAATTGATGGTGACATGGGCGATAGCCACATGGGGCTTCAAGCTCGCTTGATGAGCCAAGCACTTCGCAAGCTCACCGGTATTATCAACAAGAGTAAGACAACGGTCATTTTCATTAACCAGATTCGTATGAAGATTGGTGTTATGTTTGGTAACCCTGAAACAACAACTGGTGGAAATGCATTGAAGTTTTATTCATCAGTACGTCTAGATATTCGTCGTATCGGGCAGATTAAACAGGGTGATGAAATCATTGGTAACAGAACCAAGGTTAAAGTTGTAAAGAACAAAGTTGCTCCACCGTTTCGTGTTGCGGAGTTTGACATCATGTATAACGAAGGTATTTCAAAGACTGGCGATGTATTAGACCTAGCAGTTGATAAAGAAATTGTTGGCAAAGCCGGCGCATGGTTTGACTACAAAGACGAAAAAATCGGTCAAGGACGTGAAGCGACAAAACTATATCTCAAAGAGAATCCAAAAGTACTAGCCGAGATTGAAAAGAAAGTTCGCGAAAAAGTAGCTGCCGAAGAAGAATAAGTACCCATAGTTTATGAAGATAACAAAAATACAGCCAGCAGTTAAAACTGCCGGTAGGTATAATATCTTTGTTGATGAAAAGTATAGTTTTTCGCTAGACGAAAATCAACTGTTAGATTTGAAACTAAAAAATGGTTTTGAAATTAGCGAAAAACAGCTAGATGAGCTAAAGGGCGAGAGTGAGTTTGGTAAAGCTTATGCACGTGCGCTAGAGCTCATACTGAGTCGTCCTAGGAGCGAGAAGGAGATGGCAGATTATGCTTGGCGTAAAAAGTGGGAAGAAGAGCTGAGCGATAGAGTACTAGGTAGGCTGCGAGAAAAGGGCTATATTGATGATCTAAAGTTTGCTCAGTTCTGGTTAAGGGCGCGAACAGGTGGAAAGCCGAGTAGCAAAAGAAAAATTAGCGCTGAGTTGTCTCAAAAAGGCGTGAAGAAAGAAACAATAGACGATGTGTTAAAAGGTTATAGCGATGACCAAGAGCTAGAAGTGTTGCAAGCTTTAGTTAGTAAAAAACAATCCAAATACCCTGACCGTCAAAAGTTCATAGCCTATTTAGCTCGTCAAGGCTACAGCTTTGATAGTATAAAAAAGGTTTTAGATATTTAGGTAGTCTTTGTACTAGCAGTACTAGCTGGTGGTGCTGAAGGTTTGCGAAAAGGATTTACGAAATTTTCAGTTACATTAACAGGTGATGCTTTTTCGTCTAAGCTGGCAGAGTTTACGACAATATATTTGTTATTTATTTCTGTAATTTGTGTCCTGTTGATGATTAAATCACTAGTTTGGAGGCTTTTCATTAGTGGCCGCTTGACGTATATTTGATGGATTTTAAAATCCATAGGGTCTATAGAAAAATCATACACACGACCTAATTTTGTTGATTTGTCATCGATAACCGTCATATCTATTATATGAAAATTTATATCTAGAATTTCTTTTATTTTAACCATATCCTCTGCGAGAACTAGTTCATCTACGCTATCGATTATCAAACCTAGATTACCAACTTCGCGGACATCTCGGGTTAATAGTAGTGAATCTTTAGAGTCTAGTGTTTTACCAGTTAAATGATAAGCGATAATATCTAGTGTTGCAGGACTAATGACTGGTTCTGTAACTTGAGCAACTTTGGCACCAGTCTGCAAACTCATTACAGATGCGTCTTTTAGTTTTGATGCCAACATTAACATAAATGTTATTATATCATTCTGCGAACGGGTTGATACGTTGATTTGCTGGTATGGTAATGTCAGATGTTTGGTCGCTAAATTCTAGTTTATTGACGCGAGGTATGGTTGTGTTTTGGTCAAAATTATCAACGGTTTTCTTTGATAAAAGTTGTTGTTCATAGACTGTGTCTGTAGGCATATTAAAAGTACTAAGAACTGACAAACAGGTTAGTACTAGTATCATAATCAAAACAATTGCAAAAATAATGTAATGTGTTTTTTTGAACAAGCTCGTAGTTTTTTTGAGTGAATTTGAAATGTCTGGGTTTTGCATTGTAACTACTGTGTTCCTTTATTTAAAAATACACTAATGGTCATTGTTAATGCAACAGCACCCTTATCGTCTTCGTCAGGTGCAATAGAAAGAGATGTAATTTGCATTCTAGTAACATTCTGTTCAATTCTCTTGATGAACAGTATGGTTTTTGCGTATGATACACTGTTACCAAATCCAAGCTCCACAGTAGTAGAGGATAAGCCTGTAGGTGTAGCGGTGGCTCCGGCAGCGGCAGGTGCACTTCCTGCGGCTGCAGCAGGTGCAGCGGTTCCTGTTGTTGGAGTAGTTGCGCTGGCTGCTGCTTCGCTAAAACTATATTTCGATACACTCAGTCCAGATTGATTAGCATACAACTCGATATCTTTGATAATTTGATCCTGATACTGGTATTTACTAGACTCAGCAACGATTTTGTTAGTTTTATTAACTGTTTCCGGGTGAGCCAGTATCCATTTGTAAGATTTCTGCAGGTCTTGTATGTCTTTTGCACTAGAGTTTGCATCAATCATGGAATGGTCAGCGTTTGTAGCCTGTGATTTTGCAAAATTAGTCAGCATGACATATACGCCGATTATTATACCAAATATTGCAACTACTAATAAAATTAGCATTTTTTCTAGTAGTGAGGCGTTGATGCCCTTTTTGTTCATCATTACTGGCTCACTCCGTTACTAGTTGAAGCGCCGCCTATAGAGCTTGTTGGTTTTTTGAGGTCCATAAACATTGTAATTGACATTGGATATGCAGTATCGGCACCATCGCCCGATTCTTCATCAGCTCTGGATACATTTGAAAAACGAACTTGGCTAGATAAAGGAGGATTTTTTTCGAAAGCCGCCTTTAGTGCCAATGCGTCATTGAGGGTTTTGGATCGAAATTCTAGAGTTTGTTGGCTTTGGAAGGTTGTGCTGTCAAATTTTAAGCTAGAGATAACTGTGTTTGGCGGCATTGTTTTTGCAATATCCAAGATGATATCGCTATATTGTGTTTCTGCGTCTAAAACTGTCTTTGCGGTAGTCAAGTTTTTACGAAATTCATCCACTACTTTTTTCTTTTTTATGTATTCCGTGCCGAGCAATTGTTTGTTGTTTTCCTCAGCAGATTGGTCTTGGCCAAGCTTTTGACCATAGTAGAAAAAGGCGGTTCCACCTAAAACTATGACAATAGTTATTAATGTACAAACAAGTAAAAAGTTATATCTAACCCAAATACTATTCCTCCGAGCAGCGAGAAGTTGCTTTTTTCTATCTGGGCCAATGAGGTTAATCATGACAATATTTCCTTTGGCTTGACGCTAGCTAACCCTGCAACTGTTATATAACGCGCCTTGAATTGTTTTGGTGGTTGTTCTAGTTCACCAAAGTTAAGAATCTGCCACGGGCTGGCTACACGTGCCGGCATGATGAGGGCATTTGTAAAGTAATCACCCAGTCCTGGAACGTTGCTACCGCCACCAACTATCACAACTTGTTCTAATCGCTTTTCACTATTGAGACGTTCACTATAGTAGCGAATAATTTTTTTGATTTCACGCAAGATGTGATCAAGACTAGGTTCGATAGCAGCTTTTATCTTTTCTTGTCTAGGGCTGACAGCAAGTCCGTACTGCACCTTCATTTGGTGAGCGCTCTCTAGTGGTACATTCAGTTTTTTTGCGATATCTAATGTGAAAGTGTTACCACCGATGGCTACTCCACCACTGACACGTATAGTTCCATCTAATATGGCTATGTCGGTTGCTGCCGGTCCAATATCAACAATGATAGTAGGCAAACTACCTTCCTCGGCAAATGTCAGTAGCCGTGCAATTGCGTTAACACTAGGTTCTACCATAACAACATCTAGTCCAGCTGAGTTTGCTGCTGATATACATGTGTCAACAGTGCTGCGAGGTACGGCACAAATCTGTACTGTAGTGGTTTCTTTGTCGCGATTAATTATTTGATGGTCAACGTACAGCTGAGAGATTGGTACAGGTATGTATTGTTCAATTTCTAGTTCAATCGCGTCTTTTAATTTGCCAGATTCTTTGTTGGGCACGGAAAAAGTACGAGCATATGTTTTTGAGGTTGGGATGCTCAGAACAGCATGGTTTGTGGTTATTTTACCAATTCGTTTATCTTTTAATAATGTTCGAATATTTTCGCCAAGGTACTCGCCGTCACCACTCATACTTTTTTGAGCTTCGATTGGGTCTAGTTCGATAGATCCATAACCAGTAACTGTCCAATGACTAGAATCAACAGCCATCACTTTGATGCCTGTCTGATTTATATCTACGCCGATTATAGGTTTGTCTTGGAAGAAAAGTTTACTCAAAATTTGTTGCCCACTCTTTATGTGTTGATATTAGTTTACTAACCTTTAACATTCTGTGCAATAGAGGCGATAGGACCCATAACACTCGCTGCAATCAAACCAACCATACTACCCATGATGACAATCATTATAGGTTCAATGATTGAGCTCAAGCTTTCTAGGACCACATCCACCTCTTCTTCGTAAAAGTCCGCAACCTTAATCAAAACAGTATCAGTTTTACCGGTTTCTTCGCCCACTGCTAACATCTGGGACACAATATCAGGAAAGAGCGGGCTGCCAGCTAATGTCTCGCTCAGTTGTTTACCATTTTTAATTTCAGTAATCGAATTTTCGATGGTTTCTTCGTACATAACATTACCAATTGCTTTACCTGTGACACGTAATGATTCGACAACACTAACACCCGCACCCATTAGTGACGCAAAGGTTCTGGAAAAACGAGCGACAGAAACTTTAATAACAATATTTTTTAAGATAGGGGCTCTCAGTAGTAACCTGTGGAATAATCTTCGGCCGTCTTTTGTCCTGAGGAATCGACTAGTACCAAAGAATGTACCAACTATACCTATCAATACAATGTACCAGTAATTAATCATAAAGCTGCTAATTCCGAGCATAATCCGAGTCAATATGGGCAGTTCTACGTCAGGCCCACCTAGATCTGTTAAGATTTTGCCAATTTGAGGTATGACGAAAATCATCAATCCGAAAAATGCCAATATTGTAATTACAAGCAAAATGGCAGGGTAGGTCATGGCACCTTTCACTTTCTTTTTGATAGTGGCAGATTTTTCTTGTTGTTGTGCTAAACGATTCAAAATCTCATCCAATATACCAGCTGCTTCACCAGCACGTACCATGTTGACGTAGACTTCGTTGAAAGCATTAGGATGTTTTTCCATAGCATCCGCTAGTGGCATACCGCTTTGTACATCGATTGCAACCGCATTGACCGCTGCAGTCAATGCGGCGTCATTAGCATGGTCTTTTAGAGAGTTTAAGGCACGCAGCAAAGGAACGCCTGCACCAACCATGGTAGCCAGCTGACGGGTAAAGATAACTAGTGAATTTGTTTTGACCTTTGAGCCAAACATATTTTTTACAAACGAATTTATACCTGAATCGCTACCTTTTTCTTTTAGGCTGATTGGTCGCATCTTTTGCTTTGCTAACGATTCAATTGCACCAGCTCTATTAGAGGCCTCTACTGTGCCAGTTACTTCGTTACCATTTTTGTTTGTTGCTCTATAATCAAAAATCATATTTTATTCTCTGGTCACCCTCAAAGTCTCTTCGATACTAGTCTCGCCGCGCAAGGCTTTGACTAGACCATCAACCTGCATAGTGTCCATACCTTCCTTGATAGCCTGCTCCTGAAGGTCGTTACTGGTTGCGTTTGCGACAATCATTTTTTGGATTGCGGTTGTGTTATCGAGGACTTCGTATATACCCATTCTACCTTTGTAGCCGGTTTTATTACAATTATCACAGCCATTTTCACCCGCTTTGTAGAGTCTTTTGATTGTAGTTTCAGTAGACCCAAGGTCAGCACCGATTGAATCACCGATGTGTTGTGAAGCTGCTTTCTTTTCTAATTCATGTATCCTCGCTATAGCTTCTGGGGTACCTAATCCAAAAGCTTCACTTATTTCTTTCATCTCATCAGCATTTGGCTCGTAGGCAACTCGGCAGTTTGTACACAATTTTCGCACCAAACGCTGACCAATAATCGCCCTGGCTGTTGAGGCAATCAAAAATGGCTCGATACCCATCTCTAGTAGACGCGGTAGAGTTGTCGCAGCGTTGTTAGTGTGTAGGGTACTAAACACAAGGTGACCTGTCAGAGCAGCCTGAACAGCCAAATCAGCAGTTTCCGTGTCACGAATCTCACCTACCATGATAATGTTTGGGTCTTGACGTAGTAGAGCCCTCAGTCCACTAGCGAATGTCATACCAGCTTTTACGTTTACCTGTGTTTGGTTAACACCAGGTATTTTGTATTCAACCGGGTCCTCAACAGTCGAAATATTGACAGCCGAGCTGTTGAGAATAGAGAGCAAGCTGAGCAAGCTAGTTGACTTACCTGAACCAGTTGGTCCAGTTACTAAAACAACTCCATGTGGTTGCAAAATTGCCTTTTCTATAGCGCCTAATGAATGTCCCCAATAGCCAAGTTGTTGCAAGGTGAGGGCATGGTTACCTTCGTCCAAGATACGCATGACGACTTTTTCGCCATCGGCAACTGGAAGGCTCGATACACGCAAGGCGTAGGTTCGCCCCATAATTGTTATTTTAAAACGACCATCTTGTGGAACGCGCCTCTCATCAATCTTTAGGTTTGCTAAAATCTTGATACGACTCACCAGAGCTCCAGCTACATTTCTAGGTAAGCGATTTGCTTCTTGCAGTACACCATCGATGCGATAACGTATTTGTATAAATTCTTCGCGGGGTTCGATATGTATATCACTAGCTGACGCACGAATAGCGTACTCTAATAGCAGATTAACTGTTTGGCTGATTGGCGAATCTTCAGCAATATCACTGGCCGAGACATTTTCTTCTTTGGCATTTTCATCTTCGCTCTGTTCAGCGATAACATCACTGAGCTCTTCGGCAACGTCACCTCGGTAGTTATCGAGAGCACGCAAAATGTTATCGTGGGTAGTGATGAAAATATCAACTTCGTTACCTAGTTGTTTTTTGAGGAAATCGACAGCCTGAACATCATCAGGGTCTTCCATCGCCAGTTTCCTTTTACCATCAACAACATCAAAAACAACGGCATTGTATTGTTTAGCAATTCGCTCTGGTATGAGATTCAATGCCTCTGAAGATATTTCTTTTGGGTCTAGGTCTACGAACTCGAAACCAGCGTATTGTGCAAATTGCTTTATAAGTTCGGCATCATTGAGGACCTGCTGTTGTAAAACCAAATCTTGCAGGGGGTGGTGGGTTGTTTCTTGTTCCTTTTTCAGCTTTGCTAGCTGCTCTTCAGAGACTTTCCCACCACTTTTTAGTATTTCTTCTATTGTCGCATCTGATATTCGCATGTTATTACCTGATAAATTATAGACGTAAAGCTTATGTTTTACTAGTGTTCTATAATAGATATTATGAAAGTTATAGTAACATCCGAAAGCGACATGCAAAACCTTGGTGCCAAACTTGCCAAAAAACTACCTAGTGGCTCGGTTGTAGAGCTCATTGGTGATGTAGGAGCAGGTAAAACAACACTAGTAAAAGGAGTGGGTAAAGGCCTGAATATCACCGATACAATCCAAAGTCCTAGCTATACTATTTTTTGTCGTTATGATTCTGGCGACAAAAGCCTGCATCATTATGATTTTTATCGATTGAACGACCCTGGGCTAATTAGCTATGATTTAGACGAATCACTACATACAGAAAATACAGTGACGCTCATAGAATGGAGCGACCATGTCAAAGACGTACTACCGGAAAATCATGTCACAGTAAATATAAAAACAACTGGTGAAAATAGTCGCGAAGTTGAGATAATAGGAGCTGAAGTATGATATTAGCCATCGATACATCTACACCTGAATGTCGTATGAGCTTACTGAACGACGGGGTGATAACGGAAAAAAACTGGCAAGCAGATAGACGATTGGCGTTGGAACTATTGGAACAGCTAGAGAATTTTTTAAACGAGAATGACATTAATTTCCAAGACCTAACGGGTTTAATTGTCTTTCGCGGTCCGGGCAGTTTCACTGGTCTACGGATTGGTGTGACGGTCATGAACACCTTGGCAGACAGTTTAGATATTCCAATAGTTGGTGAAGTTGGGGAAGGTTGGCGACAGTCAGGAATTGAGCGACTACGTGCAGGCAATCCCGACGAAATTGTCTTGCCGGAATACGGTTCACCACCACACATCACAAAACCGACAAAATAACTTGTTTTAAATCTACACAAAAGTGTGGGATTGCTATACAATTAAATATGTTAGTAATTCATGAAAAATAAGTTCCTGTAGGTAAACAAAATGCGAGAAACTGTGAGTCAATTGATAGCCGATAATAGTCTGGATTTTCACCTCTAAAGCGACAGATCTTTAGTTTTTTTGCATGCATGTATCCCTGATGGAACAAGAAGGGAAATGTTGATATGTATATTTTAGAAATTGTATTCGCTCTCATCGGTGCGACCGTTGGTGCGGGTGGATACTTTGCGTACAGCCAGTCTAGTAACAAAAACGCATCTAAAAAAGCCGAGAAAGCTATCGCCGATGCCAAAAACAAAGCAAGCGATATAGTGCTAAAGGCAAAGGACGAGGCGTTGAAAGTTACTGAGGAGGCAACCAAAGAAATCAATGCACTGCGCAAAGAACAAAAACGTTCAGAAGACCGTGCGATTGAACGCGAAAATAGCTTGGACAAAAAATTGGACGAGCTAGACAAGCGAAGCGAGAAACTACGAAAGTCCGAGGACGAAGTAGATGGTTTAAAAAACGAGATTCGTGAAATCCGAACCAAGCAACAAGACAAGCTAGAGAAAATTGCCAAGCTGTCTAAAAAAGAAGCCAGTGAACATTTATTAAAAATGACCGAGCGTGATATCAAGGAAGACCTAAAAGGTTTGGTTGTGAAATTGCAACGCGATGCAGAGGCCGACGCCGAAGAGCGTGGTCAAGTTGCAATTTTGAGCGCTATGGAACGTATGGCTAGCGAAGTCACCGCCGAGCGAACTGTCACCGCTATCAAACTAACCGACGACGACATGAAAGGCCGTATCATTGGTAAGGAAGGTCGTAACATTCAGGCTATCCAACGTGCAACTGGTGTTGATATCTTAGTAGACGACACTCCTGGTATGGTTGTGTTGTCTAGCTTTGACCCAGTACGCCGGCAGGTTGCTAGAATGACATTGGAAATGTTGATGAAAGACGGTCGCGTGCATCCAGCTAGGATTGAAGAAGTCGTCGAAAAAGCCAAAAAACAAATTGACAAAGAAGTCGACCGTGCGGGTGAAGATGCAGCTAGGGAAGTTGGAGTCGTTGGTATACCAAAGGAGCTATTACGTTTGCTCGGTGAGCTAAAATTCCGAACATCATATGGTCAAAACGTGCTGAAACACTCAACCGAAATGACACAAATTGCTGGCATGATTGCCGAAGAAATTGGTGCAGATGTACGGACAGTTAAAACTGCGACATTGCTACATGATATTGGCAAAGCTGTATCGCATCGTATCGAAGGCAAGCACCACCACATTGGTGCCGAGCTAGCCGAAAAATATGGTCTATCAAAAGAGATTGCTCACGCTATCAAAGCTCACCACGATGATATCGAAGCCACTACACCAGAAGCCATCGTCGTTCGCATCGTCGACGCCATGAGTGCTGCTCGTCCTGGTGCACGTAATATTTCAGCCGAGAACTTTGTCGAGCGTATGAAAGACCTCGAAAATATTGCTACTAGCTTTGACGGCATAGATAAAGCCTATGCAATTTCTGCAGGTCGTGAAGTACGAGTAATCGTACGACCAGAGAAAATCGATGACTTGTCTAGTATCAAACTAGCTCGTGATATAGCCACAAAGATTGAGAGCACTATGAACTACCCAGGTACCATCAAAGTCAACGTGATTCGTGAAACAAGGGCTACTGAATTTGCAAAGTAAAAAATGATTGAGAAACTAACCTCTAACAAATCTAAGATTTTTGTTTTATTAGTAATTCTCTTCATTTTAGGATTAACCATCATCATAGGATGGGTTGCAGCGAAGAACTATCAACCTAAAGTGAATAATACACAAAATTCAAACAAATCTATTATGGTATTGGATAAGAAACTTTCACTTGTTAATTGCGACAAAGCCAAGTTATTACTAAAAGAGAAGTTGTCAGGTGATATTTGTTATATTGGCAATTTTACAATAGGAGGTGAAAAAATCACCTATATCAAAGTTAATGCATCAAAGCACTACCTAGAGGAGATTGATAAAAATTGCAAAATGGACTGTGGAGGAGGCATATCAATTTCTAGCAGTGAAAATATAATACGGGCCAACGGCACTATAGAGTATGCTTCTGTCGACTGGGCAAGCCAGCTTGAATCACCTATCTATTACCTAACTGGTTGCGGAACTGATAAATTCTTCCAATTTGATTCACTTAAAAATCAAGGCAAATTTATTAAAAATAAAGACAAGATTGCAGTAGCTAGTTCACTAAAAAATATAGAAATTACAGATGCCTACGGTAATCTGTGTACTATCGATGCTAGCTTCATAAGCTACACAGCTGAGGCCAGTCAATCAATTCAAGAGTTAGCTGTTCACTATCAACTACAAGACATCAATAGTTGTACACAGCAATCAGAACTAGAAGGCTGCTATACAGCACAAGCAACAATGCGAAACGATTTGCAGCTATGCGACAAGGCTGTGGATACACAGTACCCATCCGACGGTTCAGACTACTGTATCGAAAGTATGGCAAAACGCAGATTGGATACAGCGCTTTGTGAAAAGCTAAATCTATCACGAAGTGTATGTCAGCACGATACTCAAGAGCTAAAGGGTATATTTCATGGTACTCTTGTAATTAACTAATTGTCCAAATAAGGAATAGCGTATCTACAAAAATTAAAAATACAGTCATATAGACTGTATTTTTAATTGGTCGGGGTGAAAGGACTCAAACCTTCGACCTCTCGGTCCCAAACCGAGCGCGCTATCAACTGCGCCACACCCCGTCGTGTGCTTGTACTATCCTACCAGAAAATGGCTGCTTTTCAAAGTGTTA
>JAUSMW010000249.1 GCA_030645815.1 Candidatus Saccharimonadota bacterium | reverse complement strand
TGAAGGTATTCAAGCGCTCAGACAATATGGGACAATGGACCAGTAGCCAGCGGGGTTAATGTTACAATTGCACAGGAAGCACTGACAGCTGCGTAACAGCTATTATAAGAACATCCATTAGCTAATGAAATATAACTTTGTAGAACTGATTTTGACGTGTGAGGACCAGGAAGAGGCGCAGAAAATTGCCGATAGTTTGCTGACACAAAAATTGGTGGCGTGCGTGGAGTTTATAGAAATTAAGTCGCGCTTCCGCTGGAAAGAACAGATAGAGAACGGTGATGAAATCAAGCTGATCATGACTACTATCGCTGACAATTACGACAAAATCGAGGCTGAGGTCAAAAAACTCCACAGCTACGAGACATTTGTGCTGCAGCAAATTCCAATTACTCGCCTCAACAATGAGGCCGCTGAATGGTTGATGGAAATCACTTCGCCTAGAGACTAAAAGCGTTACTATGTAGTCATAGTGCGCGATAATCTAGGAGCCAAAATGAAAACAAGCAAAATCGATACGTTTTATCCGTGGGTGTTGTTAGGCGGGAGCTTGGTCGGCCTGGTGTCATCGGTGTGGCAGGCGGCCGAGCGTGTGCAAATGCTCAAGCATCCGGCACAGAGTCTGGCATGCAATCTAAACCCAGTTATTGACTGTAGTGGCGTACTGGACAACCGCTGGTCCTCGCTTTTCGGCTTTCCAAACGCCTTTATTGGCATTGCCATATTTGCCATGCTGTTTATGGCCAGCCTGCTACTAATTAGTGGCGGCAAGCCGACTAAATTCTTTTCCAGGGCGCTGCTAGCAGTCAGTACCATACTTATCCTATTCTCACTGTGGTTCTTTGGTATGAGCCTGTACGTCATTGGTAGGGTCTGCATCTTCTGCCTCTTTATTTGGGCGGTGAGCTTACCGGTTTTTTGGTACGGGGCAATATACTACCTGCAAACTACCGCTGCGCAGTCAAAACGGGCAACCAAGCTCAGGGCTTTTGGTGAAAAACACCACCTCGAAGTTCTAATAGTGGCATACGTTGTTTTACTCGCTCTATTCTTCTACAGGTTCAGGGGTTATTACTTTAGTTAGCATGGCACCGTAGATGTATCAGTTATAATGCGTGTATTGTAGCGGAGTTCATCTATCATAATCCAGGACGGGGTTATACGGGCCTATGAAAGCTTTTTTATCTGAGTTGCAGATTCTG
>JAUSMW010000058.1 GCA_030645815.1 Candidatus Saccharimonadota bacterium | reverse complement strand
ACGCCGCGAAAATCTTTATAAAAAACCCCAATCACCCGGCCACCATCGTTGTGATCTGATTGTACAATTCTGATGCCATAAGGCAAGTCAAGACTGCTAGTAGCATCAATCTTAGCTATTTCAGGGTCATTCGTGGTGTTATTAGTATTCTTAGAGTCGACCACCACCGGTTTTAGTTCCGCAAAGCTAGCAACATCGCTAGAACCACCGGAACTATAGGTCAGTCTCCGTCCGGCCATAGAATAGACAAAGCCAGCGGAAGCAGAGGTATCGGTGCCGATCTGAATAACCTTACCAGCAAAAACACAGTCCTTTTTAGCACCGGTGGTATCACCTATGCTAGCGTTATAACCGAGTACTGGTGCAGGGTTAGATGTATCCGCTCCGGCCGTACACGTTAGGCCTAGGATGGTTGGGAAATAGCCCGTCGACACATCATTTAGTATATCTGAGATATTAGAAGTTATCTCCCTCATGCCCTGAGAGAACTGAATACGATTTTGCCGATCGGAGATTGAGCCAAGGGCTGCTACAAAAATAACCGTTGTGACCGCCATCACCATCAGAGTCTCTACGATGGTAAAACCACCCCTGTTACGCATGTCTAAAGTATAGCATAAGAACTTTTTGAGTGTTACCCAGTGCCTAGTACCAGAGACGGCCGGTAAAGTCCCAAAGCCTCGATCCCCAGATCATAGCCACCAACACCCCGCCAATCAGCATTGGTCCAAAAGGTAGCTTGGTGCCAAATTTAGCCCTTTTGTTGGCAAGCAAAAAAATAGCAATCAAGCTACCGGTGGTTGAGGCCACAATCAATGCCAACCACGGCAAAATAGGATCAAGTAGCAAAAGCCCGTAGGCATAGCCCAGTTTCACGTCACCCCCGCCAATGTACTTCCCTTTTGAGCCCAAATATATCAGGTGAAAAAGCCCACCGCCGACAGCCGACGAAAATAACGCCAACTTAAGAGTCTCGAAGTCAAAATCCTTTATCACAAACAAAATCAGCACCTGGACAATAGCTAGTGCCAGCAGTGCATAAGTTAGCTTGTTTGGCAGAATCATCCACTTGACATCGTATAAAAACATCGCTGCGAGCAGCACAACCGCTATTAGCCAAACCACCAGCATAAACCAACCTTCGCCGCTCAAGACGAATGGCCAAAAACGGTAACTACTCGCAAAGATAGCGCCCACCGCCAACTCAGTTAACGGGCTATCGTCTATTTTTTTGTGGCAATATCGGCACTTACCTCTTAGAGTCAGCCAACTAACGACTGGTATAAGATCTTTTGAGGCCAGTTTATGTTTACAGTAAGTGCAGATACTACGCCCAGATACCCAGTTTTTATTCTTTTTCAGTCGCCAAACAAAAGCGTTCACAAAGCTGCCAAAGGCTAATCCAATTATAAACATGAACACCGTAATCATTAGAAGTATCCTAACACAAATATAGAGCCGGAATTGACCGGCTCTATATTAGAGTCTACCGTTTCCTTTGGGCTTAACTCTCTTGGCAAGCTACCAAAGTCCCAGCAGAATCCTCAATCATGTACAACAGAGCTACCTGCCTGGCTGCTCCAAGAGGAGTCACCGTAGAGCCAGTTGCCGAAGTACACTTAGCACCAAGACGCAGAACATCTGTGGTAGAGGTTGGTGCAGTTGTGCCAGCCTGCGCTTCGATAGTCAATGCTGTAACGTTGGTAAATTTAGCACTGGCAAACACCTTGGATGCGTCGTTAGTGCCCCCTGTTGTAGATACACCGACCGCCGGTAACTTACCGTTGTTATTGTTCATGAATTCGTTAAGAGCTCCGAGCATACTTGCTGCCTCGTTCTTTGCCTGTGTATTGCGTGAGTTGCGCTGCAAGGCCGGTACCGCTAAGAAGACGATTAACATGATCAGACCAGCGATAGCTAGAACAATTAGAACTTCGATTATCGTAAACCCTTGATTTTTAGCAGATTTTTTTACAAACATTGGTGCCCACCTATCATTTTTTAATATTCTTATGCTTACATAGTAAAGCTACTGTATGCGTAAACGCAAGCGTTTTTTAAACGTCCTAGCCGCCAAAGC
>JAUSMW010000241.1 GCA_030645815.1 Candidatus Saccharimonadota bacterium | reverse complement strand
ACTGTAGACCAAACGCTCCTGCGGTTGACCTGTAACTTTACTGATCAATTCGAAATCTTTATCTACATGCAAAATTGTAAGTCCGCATTTTTCGGCAGTTGCCGCCAATAATAAATCAGGGATTAAGGGCGCACGATGTTTTCCTACTCGCGCGAGTTCACGTAATACCTCCCACGCACGCTCTTCTATTGCAGGTGATAGCAGTTCAATTGGCATTGTGGAAATTGGCGGGTTATTGATGGATGCGACAAGCTCCTTTGAAGATCTAGCTGAGTAGCCAATCTCTAATCGAGTAATTGAGGAGAGATGGACAACTCCAGCAGTTATTCGTAAAGCCCACAGTTTGGCATCGGGGGAAGAACCCAGACGTACAAGCGCCGATTTATCAATGAGCCATCCTGTTACCGCCATGCTCCATCCATAATCTCCTCATTAGCTAAATCGGGTAATAACGCAATGAGGTTTTTAAGATGCTGTTCAGTCACCGATTCAATGGAAGAAGCACTTATTTGCGTCAATGTTCGTCGGACATATTCAGCACGTGAAATTCCCAGATTAGCCGCCTTTATATCGAGATCCTGCAAAACCTCAAGGCTGAGGTTGCGAATCAATAAATCGGCCATATTGCCCCCTAAGTGATATCATATGATATCACTTAGGGGGCAGAAAAGCCCCCGGTGTGAATGGCACCGAGGGCTTAACGTCTGATCCTGTAATCCTTCGCCTGATTCTTGATGAATGAAGTTCGCCTTTACTGTCTTCGATCAGGTTGGGCATCTCAGTTACTTCACCATCTGGCGTATTGAGGTTCCAAATATTCTTAGATTAAGTTGAAAATGTGCGAATAATTCCCAATATGGCTGGACCTAGAATAATAATTAGAACACATGGTAAAAAAAATAACATGATTGGTGCCAAAATTTTCAACGGCACTTTCTGGCCTTGCTCTCGCGCTGACTCTCGGCGGGCCGCACGCATTTCCTTCGACTGTTCTTCTAGAACACTCGATACCGGAATACCAAACCTATCAACTTGAACCATAGCGCCTACAAATCTTTGAACGTGTATTTCATTAGTTCTTTGCGCCATTGCATTTAATGCGTCAGTGCGTGACTGACCTAGTTGCACTTCTTTGGTAACGCGCGAAAACTCATCAGACACTGG
>JAUSMW010000240.1 GCA_030645815.1 Candidatus Saccharimonadota bacterium | reverse complement strand
TATAGACAATTACGATTATGTATACGACTATAGCGGCATGAGTGTCAGTCGTATCGACGCCAACGGAAATTTTGACACATATAACTTTGGATATGAAAATGATACTGTTTATAATTCCGATACGGATGATTTTGCAGAAGGCGGCGATGCCGTAACTATCGGAGGAAGCAACTGGTCATGGCTGACTCCATCGGTATACGATGTTGAACAACATGCCGCTAATAACTATTCCAGCGGAACATTAACAATTCATAGGGCAGGCGGTGCAAATGGCGAAGATCTGATCCGTTTTGATACTTCAGTAAATTCAGCGATGACTTTAGTGGGAATTACGCTCGAAGGAACTTCGGCTACAACAGGCAATATTAAACATGGCGGCTCTACTTTTGCTACTTTCAATACAAATGCTACCGACAATGAGGCATCGACGGATGGTCAATTGGTTATAAATTTTACTAGTTCAGAAACAGCGGCTACGCAAACGCTTGTAAATGCACTTACGGCTAGTATTTCTTACGACAATACAAATGATGTCAATCCTGCCTACGATGAAGGAGAAGTGGAGCTTAGCTGGCTTTATAATGACGGAGACGAACAAGAAACAACCTCTTCATGCTACATAAGTATAGAAGGAGATGATGACGGCGGTATCGAGGGAACAGTAGCAGTTATAGGCACACCGACAACCGGTACGACACTGAGCATTACAGGCTTAGATACGATAACGGATCCAGATCTGGTAACGGATGAAAATGAAGACGGAACAGTGCCGGAAGATGATTTGTCGTTCCAATGGCAAGTATCTAGTGATAGTGGTGAAACATGGGAAAACATCGACGGTGCGTACGATTCGACATTTGAAGTTACTGAAATAGAAAGCGGCAAAGAGATTCGTGTCGTTGTCGGGTATGAAGATCCAACCAACGGGTCATATACTGAAATCCAAAGCGATACGGCTGGAGAAGGCGGTGAAGACAACGGTGGAGGCGGTAACTCAGGAGGCG
>JAUSMW010000237.1 GCA_030645815.1 Candidatus Saccharimonadota bacterium | reverse complement strand
TTCGCAAAAAGCTTTACGTTACGCTGGAGGAATTACAAAAGGATCTGGACGAATGGATAAAATACTACAACAATGAGCGAACCCATCAGGGCAAGATGTGCTGCGGTAGAACACCACTGGAAACATTGCTTGATGGAAAACAGATTTGGGCGGAGAAAAATTTAGCTCAAATCTAATCTGACAGACACCTGTAAAAACCGGTAACTGTCAGATCAAGTCTGAGCTAGTACAAACTATTCGTAAGTTAATGGGCCTATTTAATGAGTCATCGGTGCATAAATTGATAAACCAGTGAACAGTAAATCATTGTGTGCAGCATGTATTTTCAACAGAAACTAATTTCTAACATATCATTCAGCAGAACTTTGCGATCATCCTGATTGTTCCAATTTCCAAATTCCACACCACGGAAGCCAAAGGCTTCCATAAAGTCTTTGCCTTCAAAATTACCTTTGCGATACGCGAGACCTTTGCGCTCGCGATCTGGTGGAGCTGGAATACTTGCCTCACCGAAAGTTGTATTTGTCTCGATAATATCGACTGCGTTTTCGGCCATGTGTAGCGCAGTCTCTTGTCGGCTATCAAATTGCAGATCGACCACCTTAAGCCAATCGTTTATTGTCATTTGCGAAACCGTAACAGCAGCTAAACCAAGCTCATAAGTTACTGGCCCACTTGCTGCTGTTTCGTGCGTGTTGGACATGCTTGGCTTTCTCCGGGCAATAAAAACCCGCCGCGATTGCTCGGGGCGGGTTCGTTAATTTGTTTCGGAGTGTTAAGCCCCAAGATGACGAAATGCTAGCAGATTGAATGATTTATGCAATACTTAATCGCGCCCGTTCAGTGCGCTCGTTATATCATCCAAATCGCGCTGCAAACTTGAGAAAATCATTTCTTTTTGCTTAATAAACCTATCAAAATCTGAGTTTAAATTGCCATGTTCCTCAAGCGATAAAGCCGGGTATGCGTGTTGGAGGCGCTGCAACAAATCCAAAGCCGTCCGAATACGCCCATTTATAAAATCACCATCGAACGCAATCATCATTTGAATGACCCGAGAAGAATCTATAAATTCTTGAAATCCTCTCTTTACTGTTAAGTGCGGTACGTCAATATTGAGTCCATTTGAAAAAACGAGGCCCGACTGCACGTTTATCACTGTATGATTAAGCTCAATGTAACCTCTATAAAACTTATATCGATTGATTGCTAAAGCTCTCAAAAAATTTGAAAATTCCTCTCTAGTACAACCAAGGTTATCTTTCAAACAAGACAAATACTCAGCCACCTGAATTAGTTCGCTGTGAAAACGCTCCAATATATCAACCCTTAAGCTTAAATCTCCGTCTTTCGCATTTGGGTACCCAAATATATGGAAACTCCTCGGAAATATTTTATATTTACTTATCTGTTCATCTTTAAAAATTGATACAACGTAATCAACGTATTGATTCCTATGCTCAAAATAATTTGATAAATAATTTTGCCGCCTAGAAATATCTATTTGGGCACTTAACGCCTCCTCAGTTTTGGCATTGATCGCCCTACTCAGATTGATCTCTTCACGTGCAATGCTTATTTCGTCGCGAGTTATTTTTAGAGCCGCCTCATTTTGCAAAAGTGCTTTTTCAGCATGCTCAAGTGATTTCCCTGCTTGCTCAAGTGCACTTTCGGTATGATTTATCGCTGCACTTTGTTGTCGAATGGTTATTAAAAGTAGAATTACTGTCAAAAATCCAATTATTGGATTAACAGTTCCACCGATGAAGTCACCGAATTGCCCCCAAGCGGATCTATCATCAGCCAATCGCTCTGAAATACATCTGTCCTCATCCCATCGGCCAACACATTCCTTGTAAAGCGGTTCATTGAAATTTTTAAAGTATAGTGCTGCGGCTAGCATAATAATAACCATGGCCACAACCATCGGCCACCACGTGACAAACCACATCCTAAAACGATTTAGGAATTTTTTTTTAGTTTCTAATTTCTTTTCAGTAGCAATATCAAATTCTTTGTTATCCACGTCTACTCCATTTTAATTTTATTAATTCGCCAACTGATTAATTTCTGTCTACTTTTGAGCAAAGGCACCCAATGTGATCGCCAGACTCACTACCTCAATATCAAGCGCTTCGGTACTACTTATCTTCTTTACTCTTTATAACTCTCCAACGCACAAATAAGACTATGCAGATTAAAGCCTAAAATCTCATCCTTTCTTCAGTCCTCAACGCTGCCCTCGGACTCTTCCATAACGTTTTCACCGACGCCGACATCGTTTGATTGATCAAATTTACCCATTTCACCAAGCATTGTATCTACATCTGTGAAAGCTTTACCAAAGGCAACCGGATAGCGGACGGTAAGCTCCCGCTAAAGCTTGCCCTCATAACTCCGCATCAAGCAAGGGCTCAAACTCCTGAAGCATTTCCAGCCTAACCCGCGAGCCCAAAAGCCGCTCGTGAAGCATTCTGGGCATTCATTCTATTGCGAACGCAAATTGCTTTCGCAAGTCGTGATGACCAAATGGAGATGCCAAGTGGAGGCTAACTAGAAATTGAGGTGGTAGCGACCAACCCTTTTCTTAGCCGAAACCTTGTGCGTGTAGATTCAGGATTCCCTGACTCCGCCTTCGCGAATATGAAGTCGTGAAGGCTAGCTAAGAGGTGCGGAAACGCCCGGAGTAACAGTGTGATGATTAAAGCCAAAATAGACGCAACGATAAATATCTATATGAGTGCCTCGCAACATGGAAGCGATGCATTTCTCTTCCTACTTGGGCTATCAGCAATTTTATGGGGGATTGAAAGGATAGTACGAGCACGAGAAGGGAAATAGAAAAACCGGGGGAGATCCCCCCGGTGCCGTTAAATAAACCAGCTTACTACAACGGCAATCATCTTTAGGTACTTTAGGCATTTGCCCAAATCCTCCTCAGACGGCCATTTGAAACCGCGCTTGCGATTTTTCTTACACTTCATCGGCTTTATTCCCATAAAGCCCGCATCTGGATGTAAAGCTGGTTAAATTAATTGACTTAGGGAGGTATCCCGAAGTAAATTGATTTTGCAGATAAAGTTTTATCATCCTTCAACGGGGATTTAACTTTCCAAAGGCCCATGAGCGTCGAACTCATGGGCTTTTTCTTTGGTCCCTTACACCACTGTTTCGGTGTCATGGTGAGACTTTACACCCCAACCACAACCCCCGCAACATCATGTTTTGCTGACCTAGAAGCCCAATTAACCTTATCCGGCAAAGAAAATTATGTAAAACATCTGTCGGAACCGGTGATTTAGTTACTTATGCCGAAAATGGAATATCAAACTGCTACTTAGATTATTTTGGCTATTACTCAAATATGATTCACTGCATGCACTGAAGGGGCTAATGCCCCCCTATCGTTCCACATTTCCAATGATTCTTTTTCCGCATCTTCTTTCGAATCATGCACGCCACTTCCGCAAGGTTCTTCAGCAAAACAATCTGAACAACACGCTCTTGCACTGTATTGCAGTGGGCAGCATATTTCACTGATAGAAACCTTAACCTCTTTGCATCTGCACCATGGGCAGGGCAGCATTTCTCCCAAAGCACTCATGCCGCCACCGCCGGAGTCTTCATAGCCGCCCGCAAATCCTCAGACGCCACCGCCTCGCCGTTAGCCTTATCGATAATTAGCCAAACCACATCAGCCACTGCGATCGCATCCAAATCTTACAGCGCATCTTTCATTTTGAAAAAGATTGGCGACCAAGTGGTGTTTTGTTCATGTAGTTAGAGGATGAGAAGGGCACCAGTAACGTTGTGATTTGGAACTCTACCCAGGAACGCTTTAGGACACGCATACTCACAGGCAAGCTTCTGGTTATTAAAAGGCACAGTTGAGATTCTCACAGAAGGTGTACGTATTCCGGTGATCCATGTGATCGCGGGGCACATCGAAGACTTGACCCCGCGCCTTCATAGTCTCGCAATGAATTCACGTGATTTTCACTGACGAAAACTTAAAACCCCATAATTCGCAGAATCTAACCTGCAAATACAAGTTGTCATAAGCTGTAATTGACAGAATCCTAAAGATCAAATCTACTAAACTCACATACCCGTTATTCAAATAGCTTGATGGGCACTTACGTGCCCAAAGCGGACTGTCAGTCAAATGCGCGGCAACTGATTGAGATTGTTTGTGTCGTATAACTCCATAATAATTCGGAGTAATAGTTAACCCCTTGATTTAACACAAGCTAAATCGACTGAAGGTTCATCTACTTTTGGAGTTATGCAGCACCAAACCAAATTAGTTTGAATAAGGTTCTGCGGGTTATATTGTCGGTGCAATTTAATAAACTGTTAGCCTAAGCATGTAGAGGGATCATGATTAAAACTCGGGGACCGAAAAAAGGTGAATGTAATATTTGTGGAAACTTCACGGATCTGACTGAAGACCACACTCCGCCTAAAGGGTGCTATAAGCCGCGCGCTGTTGAATTAATACCAATAACAGACCATTTACGGGCAGAGCCGCCTAAAAAAAAGCAGATATCGCAGAATGGCGTGAAATATAGGACCCTATGCGGGCATTGCAATAACAACATATTGGGTCAGGAATGTGATCCTGACCTCATCAGTTTCACAAATAGCATAAGTACAATTTTAAAATCATCTATTAATCTTCCTCCAATACTTAATATTGAAGCTAAACCTCAAAATATTATGAAGTCTGTTATTGGGCATCTATGTGCACAAGGGGTTGGCCGGTATCAAAAAGGTAACATCACTTTACCTATAAAGAATTATATGCTTGGAAGTGAAGAGTTACTTCCTGAAGAAATAAAAATATATTGCTGGCCATATCCCTACAGTAAGAATATTTTAGTTAGAGATTGCGCATTGATGGATTTAACAATTCATGAGCCTGTTATTTTATGGCTTATGAAATTTTTTCCGGTTTCTTTTCTCGTTACTTTTAATGAGCCAGACCCTTATAAATTCTCAGTATTGGAATTATCGCGCTGGCGAAATACGAAGTTTAATGAAACAGTTACACTACCATTCAATATAAACAATGTACCGCATCAATATTGGCCTGAAGCACCGCATGACAACACCATTATATTATATGGACAGGAAGCAATTTCATCATCTGAAAAAAGGCTAACAAATCGTTCCAGCAACGCACCTGCGGTGCTGGACAGTTTTTAAGTCGCAGTTTTATGATTTTGCGGCGCAAAAGTATTCCATAAAACCACAACTTAAAAAATGCCGCTGAACTTGGCGCTATGCTTTGGAGAATTAAATGCTTTGCTGGATTTGCGGAAATACTGCTGGTACAGGCGAGCACAAGTTAAAAGCATCTGATATGAGGTCTGAGTTCGGTTCAGTTTCTCAAAAAAATCCGCTATATTACAATTCAAAGCTACACAAAAATGTACGAATTAACAGCATTAAAAAATCATCAATAATAAAATCCAATGCTTTAATTTGCGAAAACTGCAATACATCCAGAACCTCCCAAGATGATCGTGCTTGGGAAGCCATGTCAGAATATCTAAGAAGCGGTAGAGTTTGTTTAAAAAGAGGCTCCACAATCAATTTGCAAAAAGTATTTCCCGGAAAAACAAAATCGCGAATGTTGAATGTGCATCTCTATTTTGTTAAGCAGTTTGGTTGCGTTATAAAAGAGTTCGGAATTCCAATAGAAATAAATAATTTTAGTGACGCTATATTAAATAGAACTCCGCATCCCAAGGTATTTATTTCATTCGGAGCATCCAACGGAATTTTAACTGGAAGCACAGACGTTGAGATTGCTAGCCTTAACGGAAAATGCGCTTTCGCTACTTGGTTTTATGTTGTAGGAAATGTTGCTATAAATATTATGTACTCAAATGAAAATCTTAAGCGGCAAGGGCTTATAAATTCATGGCACCCAAGCACCGTCACTAAACAAATTAAATTGGCCACATATATTTAGCATAACAAAATTATCAAATGGTTTTTAAGTAGCACTTTTGCCATTCACTTCGTTCATTGTACGGCAAAAGTGCTACTTAACCCCCCCGTTAAAACGGCGTTAGGCACAGCACTAATCGAGAATTTTATGTTGGAAAAAGTTGTTACGTTACCCCGTGAATATGACTCAATGGATCTGGAAAAAGGCCTGACTCGTGTTATAGAGATAATGGTCAGACCCGGTGATTATATTAATGAAAATGATTCTATAATTGTTGTAGAAAATGATCTTTTTACTATGGAAATTCCCGCTCCCCAAAATGGCATAGTGAATGAGCTGCTTGTGAGCTTGGGCCAAGAAGTTCATGAGAGAACAGCATTAATGAAATATAGTCCAGTAATATCTGAGAAAGAGAGCGTGGCTAATCAAGAAAGCAGTGTTTTCTTAGTTCATGGTCGTAATGACGGGCTCAAAGAAACCGTAGCAAGGTGTGTAGAAAAGCTTGGTTTAACTGTAACAATTTTGCATGAAAAACCGAATGAAGGTAAAACAATAATTGAAAAGCTTGAGAAAAATTCATCGGTATCATTCGCTATAGTACTAATGACCGCTGATGATAAAGGCGCCTTAAGGGAGTCAGAGCTTCAAGAATATAAGCTGAGGGCTAGGCAAAATGTAATTTTTGAACTTGGCTACTTTATCGCTAAACTAGGCAGAAAAAATGTTTGTGCTTTATATGAATCTTCTGTTGAAATTCCCTCTGACTACTATGGTGTAACATATTTAGAAATTGATGACAAAGGTGTATGGCGTTATCAATTGGCAAGAGAGCTTAATCAAGCAGGCCTAACAGTAGACTTAAATAATCTTATTAAATAATGCCTCACAAATCGCTCAAGCACCGCGCCTTCGGTGCTGGACAGTTTTTAAGTCTCAGCTTTGTGGTTTTACTGAGCAAAAGTATTCCACAAAACTACAACTTAAAAACTGCCGAATAGCTCGGCGTTATGCAACTTCAGAATAGAGAAAACATATGTATTCGAATAGAGAGCACTTAAAGCACAAAGAAAAATTAATGGAAGAGTTTGAAGGAAAGTGTGCCTATTGTGACTCGAGAGTTGGTGTTACATCTCATCCGATTGTCGAACACTTCTATCCTAAGAGTCTCTATCCAGAGAAAATTTTCGATGTAGCCAATTTACTTATAGCATGTCAAATATGCAACATAAGTAAGGCTGCCAATTTCCCCTTAGATTCGGACGGTAACCCGCAATTATTGAACCCGCGCACCGATAATTTTGAGAATCACATAGAACTCACTAGTGATGGCAGATTTGATGGCATTACAGAAAAAGGAAGAGTAACGATTGATACTCTAAATCTAAACCGACCAGAACTAGTGGAGCGGAGAAGATATGACTTAATTGAAAGAGAATATTACTCAGAAAAATCAGTAAAAGAAGTCGATGCTTTTGATGTTTTTAGTGAGAGTCTGTCAAAAATACGAGAGCTAAATGTTATTTCCGTCGGCAATGGCGCCAAGCAATACTTTAACAATTTACTATATGCAAACGCAATAACAGCATTAGAGTCACTACTGACAGATGCTTTTATTTCAAAAGTTCAATCGAATAAAAAATATCTACGATCATTTGTAGAGACTTTTCACGATTTCAAACAGGAGAGATTTGATTTAAGAGAGGTGTTTGAACGATTTGAAAGTATTGAAGATAAAGCTTTTAAATGTATGCGTGATGTAATTTATCATGACCTTCCAAAAGTGAAAGGCATGTATGTTGATACATTTGGCGTTGAATTGCCTTTTATAGGAAACATATACAAGATAGTTTTCGTGCGCCATGACTTGGTTCATAGAAATGGCGCAAAAAAATCTGGAGGCAGCCACAACATAAGTTCTGATGATGTTACCCAATTATGTGATTTAGTGGAGAGTTTTGTGAGCGAGTTAAAACTAGAAATGGATAAGGTCTAATGCATAACAAGCGACTGTGGTAAATATTAGGTAAATGCGGCATCAAAATTTGCTTTTCCCTTACTGAGCATTCCGTCACCAATGTCCGCAAATGGCCGAACGTGGTAGTTGTGCCCAAAGCAGACCTTTGCTGTCACATTTACTTAGGCTCAAAGGATGCAGCTCGGCTGACAAGGTTGAGGAGCTTGGGTTCCCAATATTTGAGTACAGAATAAAAAACTTTATATAATTCTAGAAACATCAAACTATGCATCTACACAGCTCAACATTGAACAATGTCCGTCAGTTTGATCAACGAACCTTCATATTTCAACTTGGCCTCAATATGGAGAAAAATCTAGAAGCCCTAAAACAACGCCTGCACAAAACCAAACGAATCAAACAAGGCATGATACAGAAATTACTGACCGGAAGGACTCGCCTAATATGAATGCAGTAGCCACTCCTATTAACCTATGTTTAAAAAGCATTTACGAATTGCTCGGTGAACAATTCTATATTCCTTCCTACCAGAGAGGTTATCGATGGTCTGCCATTCAGGTAAGTGAGCTCCTAGATGATATTTGGGAATTCAGTCAGCAATCACCAACTGACAAATCCGCGTTTTACTGTCTTCAGCCCATTGTAGTCGTTAAACGAGAAGATCGTTGGGAGTTGGTAGATGGGCAGCAACGCCTTACAACACTTTATATCCTTCTACACTTTCTGGAGAAGAATTATCTGCCCATGGAATTCAGCAAGGCATATAAAAAATCTCTTTTTTCCATGGCCTATGAAACACGAGATCAGAGCGCCGCATTTTTGCAAAACATCAAGCCCTCCTGCGAAACAAATAACATAGATTTTTTTCATATCGCCAAAGCCTACGAAGTGGTTTCAGAGTGGTTTTCTGATAAGGACTTCAACGAAGTAAATCAATTGCTAGCAACCTTGTTGGCCAAGCCTGAAAGTAAACAGTCTGTTAAAGTTATCTGGTATGACCTGACAGATGAGTGCATTGATAATGATTATGCTATTGACGTGTTCTCGCGCATCAATATTGGGAAGATTCCATTAACCAATGCTGAGCTGGTAAAGGCTTTATTTTTGCAGCATAGCCATTTCCCGACAGAGCGTGCAAGTCTGAAGCAAATTCAGATTGGAACTGAATGGGACAGCATTGAGAAGCAACTCCAAGAGCCTGCCTTCTGGCACTTCATTTACAAAGGCAATTCGACGCAAAAATATGAAACCAGAATTGAATACATCTTCGATTTGATACAAGAAAAAAAAGCCGGGGATGAACCCTACTTTACCTTCCATAAATTCAATACTGATTTCAAGAAAAGTAATCATGACGTTGACGGTTTGTGGAAGAAAATTAAAGATTACTTCCTCGCTTTTGACGAATGGTTTCGAGATAGAGAGTTGTACCACCTAATTGGCTTTTTGGTGGATTGTGGTCGCAATGTTGCGCGGTTAAAGGCTCATTCAGAGCATGGCAGCCAAACTAAAACTGCATTTAAATCCTATCTACGAAATGAAATTCGTAAGGAAGTAAATTGTCAATTATCTGATCTGGAATACGGTAATCCAATAATAAAAAAAGTCTTGTTACTGTTTAACATTCAAACCCTATTGGCCACCAAAGAGGCTGAAGTTCGTTTTCCGTTTGATCGCTATAAAAATGAGTGTTGGGATATTGAGCATATACAGTCCCAAGCAGGGGTAACACTCTATGGCCAATCCCGCGATGCTTGGTTAGTGGATATGAGCGATTACTTCAGGGCTGGTCATTTGGAGGAGGAGCCGAAGGTTCAACAATTTATTAGCAAGATTGATTGGCTCTTCAATCAGTCCAATATAGACGACGCTGAATTCGGAGCTCTCTATCAGGCTGTGCATGCATATTTTGTTGGAGAAGATATTCCTTGGATGAATGAGTTAGGGAATTTGGCACTGTTAGATCCTCCAACAAACCGCAGTTATAAAAATGCGCTGTTCCCAGTAAAACGAGCGCGCATTATTAAGAATGACATGAGTGGTATATTTGTACCTATATGCACAAAGAATGTATTTCTCAAATTTTACAGCCAATCGTCGTCTGATCTTCGGTATTGGAGAAAGTCTGATGCCGATGATTATCTAACCGCAATAGGTAAGATTCTTTTTAAGTATCTGCCGGAACAAGGAGGTACAAATGTCTAATCAGGAATCTTTTGCTTATTCAGGTGAACGCTTAAGTTTTTTCCAATTGTTCAATGAGAAAAAGTTACTAGTGGAAATTCCCATTATTCAACGTGACTACGCTCAAGGGAGGGAAAAACAACATGCAGTACGCGAGGCGTTTTTGAGCGCACTATATGGCTATCTGGATGAGGGGAAAGCACATCGCGACCTTGATTTTGTTTATGGTAGCGTGGTGATCAATGAGGTGAGTAATAAAAGCGAAAGCGGCCAGATTACTGGTAGATTTATTCCTCTAGACGGGCAGCAGCGATTAACTACGCTTTTCCTACTGCATTGGTATTTGGCACAAACAGCTGGCAAAGCTGCAACACTACGTAGCGTTTTGAGTGTTAATGGGCGGTCTCGATTCACCTACGAAACTCGAAGTAGTTCGAGAGAGTTTTGCGATGCGTTGCTCGCGCATGAACTTGATTTTGAAAACTTGCTTGTCACATCCGCTGGTAATAGAAGTGTATCTGCCACTGTTCAGGATGCGAGTTGGTTTTATCTGTCTTGGAGTAGTGACCCAACGATCAGCGCAATGCTTACCATGCTAGATGCGATTCATCTGAAATTTGAAGGTCGCGCTGAATATTTCGATAAATTGTTATGTGCAGAAAATCCAGTAATTACCTTTCTTTTCTTGAATTTACACGAGTTTAATCTCACGGATGACCTCTATATCAAAATGAACGCACGTGGAAAACCTCTGACGCACTTTGAAAACTTTAAAGCGAGGCTCGAGAAAAAGCTGAAATCATTTGGCGAACCATGGCCAGATTACCACTTAGGATTTCGAGATTTGCCGGTTAGCGGTCACGAATACTTTATTCATAAAATTGACACTGATTGGGCGGACCTTTTCTGGGCCTATAGAAACGAGAGTACAAACGATAACACCTACGATGATGAACTGATGAATTTCATCGCGCTGATTTTGGCCAATTGCCATTTGTTGCATTCGGGCCAAGAAAGCAAAATGTTTGGGCTGGGAGGCAGGATTAGAAGGTTGCCATTCGTGGAGTATGATGAATTGGGGAGCCTAACACAGGGCAACCTAATTCAGCTCATAACAACATTGGATCTATTACATCATGATGGTTTGTTAGACGGGAAAATTAAGCCATACCTTGATGGAAACTATTACTACGACGAAGAGAAAGTATTCAAAAAAATCCTCACTAATCTTTCCAGTTATCCAGAAAAACTGCGTTCTTATGCATTTTATCAAGTGCTCGCGCTGGGCATTCGAAATGAAGAGTTATTAGATTGGACGAGGGTTATATTTAATCTAACAGAAAATACTGTCATAAATACTCTGGATGATTACTATAGAGCGTTGAAAGGTTTCCGTGATTTAGTTGAACAGGATGAACCTATCCTTACTCTGCTAAAACGTAATGTGACTGTGACTGGCTTTACCCAAGAGCAGATACTCGAAGAAAAGATAAAATCACATCTTTTCGCCAGGTCCTCAGCTTGGAAAAAAGAGATTCTTAAACTTGAGGCTCATCCTTATTTTAAAGGACAAATCGGATTCATCTTAAAATTCTCTGGTATCGTTGATTATTATCTTGAACACTGTAATACCGATTGGGATGACGTCGATGGTGTCTATTTCAAGCAATTTTGCCATTACGCCAGATCTTCATCAGCAGTATTTTCCATTATAGCCAACGATTCCAGTTGGATAAATTATGCTTGGGAGCGAGCCATATTAGCTAAAGGTGTTTACCTAACTGAGTCTACTGCACATAGATTTAATCTCTTAAGTGCTCGGGGTATAAATAATATTGATCGTGATCATAGCTGGAAAAGGCTTTTGCGCCCAATAGGTAAAGATCCTCTGTGGGACAATAAGCAAAGCTTTGTAAAAGCAGTGTTGGATGATCCTGATTTTAATTCAGAGGATATAAGCGGATCTCTGGAAAGCATATGCGGCAAAACATTAAATGAATCAGGGGCCAAAGATTGGCGGATGCTACTGGTCGAGATGCCAAAGCTTTTTACCTTGTGTAGGCAGGGTTTTATTGTTCACAACACTCACGAAACAGTACTACTACATGAATCACAAAGGAATCATTACCACAGCGAGCTTTTTTCGAAATATTTTGAGCTAAAGATTCATTCTGAAAAAGTAAACTATCAACCGTTTTTAAGAGTTATTTATATTTCGAGCAAGACATCCGATGAATCCGCTTATCTTTCTCTTGATCTCTTTTCGCATAAGGGTTCGTTTTATAGTTTTAATATTCGATATGTTTCAAATCAATATAAGTTTGTTTTAAAAAATACTAGTGATAATCCATTTTCTAATGATATCTCAAAAGCTCTAGTGGCTGCTGGTTTTTCCGCTTTTAGTAAGGCAGAAAACACGATTCAGGATAAATACTACTTTGTTTGCGAAACTCCATCGCAAGCTATAGATAAATTAGCAGAAGTTTGTGAGTCGTTAAGGAAATTAAATGATAGCTAACCGTTCGTTGATACTCGAGCAATAATAGTCTGGCCAAATAGCGATGTTGTTGATATTTAATAGATTTCAATTTAATTGCTCTTTGCGAGTAAAAAATTAAAGAATTGATTTCAATGCGATTCAAGAAAATGTCTGGATGAACTTCCAGTGTGTGCCCAAAGCGGACAGTTAGCCAAAAAAACGACGGCAACATTACACAAATCTTTCCTGATTGCATCTGTTTGGATAAATGGTCTAATTCCAGCTTGGCTATGCGCTTCCACTCTGACTGAATAGACCAGTTCGATGAATGTTAAGATTTAAGCATGCCAACCCTTATTTTTATTTATGGATAAAAGCACTCAAATGAGCTACCCCAAAAGATCTGAATCGCACAAAATAGATGAAAAAGCTATTACGTTGATACGAGGAATGCTAGTAAATGATTGGATTGTAAGAAGTCAAGATGGCCGAGACTATGGAATCGATCTGCAAATGGAGAGGTTTGATGATGAAAGACCAACAGGGGATTTCATATTTGTTCAGGTCAAGGGTACCAACAGTCCTTTTAGCGAGAAAGTAACGCTGAGAGACTTCCCTGTTAAAACTATAAATTACGCCTTAATGTTTTCTGTTCCATTTTTTGTATTCTATGTGTCAGTAGACTCAAAAAAAGCAAAATTCATATGGCTGCAAAAATATGCACTATCGCATCTAAATATTAATAACCCTAAATGGCGTATCCAAAATACACTAACTATTGAATTCCCTGATGAAAATGATCTTGAGTCAAATTTATCTAAATTAATCACTATCTCTAGCCAAGAAAAAATCATTGGCCTTGCATATAGGTATTTATTCTTGTTTGAGCGAATATCGCAATTTAATCTAAAGTTAATTGAAGGTGATAAAAAGGCAGCTAGGGTTTGTAAAAATGCATTTTACGAATTATACATTACTGGATGTTTAAGTGAGTTCGTTGGAGAGTTATTTATATTATTTGATGGAAAGACGATGAAAGATAAGGTGAAGGATTTGCTTCTGATTTACGAAAAGGCTGAGAATGGTATTGAGCTAACAGAAGCAGAGATCAAAGAGGTGAAGGAGCGTGAGGCAGTTATGAAAATTGGAAAAGTAGAAGCATTAAATCTTGAAAGTATTGAAAAACTTAATCGATACTTACATGGAGTCTTGCCTTACTAGCGAGTCCAACTGCACATAATGGCCTAATTAATAGTTACGGAGGCAAGACAGCAGTGGGTCATCCTTGTTGTAAATTGACAATGAGACAGAATTTTAAACCATTCAAGAAAAGCATGAACAATATTAATTTTGAGCTCAAGAGGCGATTACTATCAACTTCTAGACATCTGCTTATCCACGCACTTGAGCATGCGCTCGCCGATATACCTACAGAGTGTGATGTTCTTCAGGCGATTGTAAATTTACAGGCTTCGTTTGAACTACTTGGCAAGATGCATATATTGCAACGTAAGGGCTGGATGTCAATTGTTGACCATAAGTTTCATTCTCAAACTGAATCCGAGCTACTAGCAGCAATTTCAGATGGTACGCTAAGGACTATACCATTTTGGAAGAGTCGAAAATTAGCTACAGAAACATTCCACCTGAATGATGACGATCTTCAATTACTTGATAATTTCCAAACTAGACGGAATCAATTGATGCATCTTGGTCTTGCGAATCCGCCAAGTGAGATATTGAATGAAGTTATCTGGTTTCTTGTCAAAATTATTCAGCAGCTGGACTGGAAAGAATTCCTGCCAGCTCACCAACAATATCTTTCCAATAGTCTAAAGCTAGTTATTGGGGAGGAGCTATTCAAAAAGCTGATAAAAAGTACATGCTATGTTGATGAATCAGTAGATCGGGCTCACGAGCTTTATCCAGGCGATGTTACATATTGTCTTGAGTGTGGGCACCATACGCTAGCACTGACCAATACTGACGAATACCTGTGCTTTGTGTGTGGCTTTCAAACCGATACCGGCACAATGGGAATGATCGACTGCCCTTCATGTAGAGTATCGCGGACTATTGCCTACGATAAAGCTAATATCGTATGCAATGAAAAACTGGATGGAAAGTGTTGCAGATGCAGAATAGTTATATCAGTAGCACGATGTAAAACATGTGAGTCAGACTATGTTAGCGAGCATGGGTGCATTTCATGTAATAAACATAGCACTACTGTCTGAGCTAGTTACTGGTGCTGATTCCGTCCCAACCTAATTGGCTCACTATATTTTACGATATTAAAAAAGTCTAAGTTCCATGTTCCGTCTATGTCTGCTATTGGCCGAATCCGGGCATCACATCATAAATCTAAGTTAAAAACTACTGAAGGGATATAGTGTTTATGAAAAGAGAAAATAATATCTTGCGCCAGCTTTGCGCTCTGCTGTTAATGGTTGCAACGACTAGCTTTGTCTATGCCTCACAATCAGATATCGATCAGGCTACTCGAAGCAAAGTGGTTAATGCAATTGCAAATAAGTTAGAGGCGGAATATGTTTTTCCTGATATCGGCAAAAAAATGGCGGACACATTGCGCACCAAAGAAAATGAAGGTAAATACGAAGGAATCCGTGACGGAGGGGCCTTAAGCCTGGCATTTACCAGACACCTTCGTGAATTAAGCGGTGACAAACATATCAATATGTATTTTGGCATGTATAGACCCAACATGGATATTAGCGCCGCTATAGGAAATATGGCAGGTTTGTCCAGCAAAAAATCATTTGATTTTGTGAAACGTAGTAGCCTACCTGGCAACATAGCACTTGTTGAATTGAACTCATTTCCCCCTCCAGAAATCGGTGATGATGCAATCACCAAAGTGATGAACGAAATTGCTGATACAAATGCCTTGATTATTGATTTGCGAAACAATGGTGGCGGATCGCCTGAGATGGTTGCATTAATAAGTAGTTATTTATTTGGAGAGATACCGGTTCATTTAAACGATCTATCTTATCGCCGCTCCTCCATGAGAAAACAGTATTGGACACAAACCAATCTTGCCGGAAAACGTTACGGATTAACAAAGCCGGTATATGTATTAACGAGCAACAGAACATTCTCGGCTGCTGAAGAGTTTAGCTATAACTTGAAAAATCTAAAACGTGCAACTATCGTCGGAGAAGTGACGGGCGGCGGTGCTAATCCGGGCGAAGTTTTCCCGATTGATGAAAGATTTTCTATATTCATCCCAACAGGACGTGCTATCAATCCTATTACCAAAACCAATTGGGATGGTGTTGGTGTGAAACCGGATATTGAAGTGCCCCGTAGTCGTGCATTGAGCGTTGCTCAGGAACTAGTATTGGAAAAGATTAAATAACTTATACCGGTTTTCTTATTTCCGCTTCCGGCTGTTTATGGCCTATTTGTTGATTTGTGCTTAAAACTGACCACGTGGTGGGCCAATTGTCGGTTCAAAATAGAGAGGATATTTTTGGTCATGGATCGCCTGCAGAGCTATGCTTGGATTAATGCTCCTACTGCCTAGTTTCCTAATTGGTGAAAAATATTATGACTATCTCTGAACACAACCGTTGTCGCATGAGTAAAATGTTAGTCGCGCTCTTTGCTCATTGGAAGCTGCCAGTTAAGGACCAGTTGGGTCTGCTTGGCGCATCTAAGAGCAATAAATCGTTATTGACTCGCTACCGCCAGGGTAGTCCATTGACCAATGATCGGGATAAGTTAGAACGTGCCGCGATATTCCTGAGCATTCATAAGTCTCTGCGCCTTTTATTTCCTCACAATCGTGATTTGGCATATTCTTGGATGACTACGCCTAAATGCGCCTTTCATGGAAACACCCCGACTAAGCTAATCGACGAACATGGAATGATGGGCCTTTATATGGCGCAAAACTATCTTAACCGCCTAATTGCACGATAGTCATCGAGGTGCATACAAAAGACACCTTCGGAGTAAGTGCCCTGTGCGAATGGTTGTGTGTCTCACGCAGTGGCTATTATGCCTGGAGTGATCGGGCTGCCTCAGCGAGATGCATAGAGGATCAGGAATTGAAGGAGCTAATTCAAAAAATATACGCAGAAAGCGATGGGCGCTATGGAAGCCCACGCTGTTCCACTAATGTTGGCAATGGAAGCCTGAGAAGGCTTTTTATGCCGTATATAGCTGACATTTGCAGCCATATAGGGTCGATTTAGGTGTGGAAGTAAAAAAGAAATTTAAAAATTTAGATTAACTCAATTCGTTTGCCACATCGGTTTAAATTGCTATGTGAACGAAAAAAACATAATGATTGCGTTTTTTGGTTTTTACACGGCCTCGGCCGTAAGCTGAGATTGATTTTTCCTGAAGTTTTTCTAGAACTACTACGCCCTTCGAAAAGTGATATTTATTCTCTGCTCACCTAATATTGAATGCACGTTACTTTTGATCGGCAGTACTCCGTGGAATCTCATGCGGTCCACGCCGCCCCAGACCACCACATCACCATGAACCAGAGGTATATTTATTTTCTTATCTGATCTGTCCCAGCCGCCAAATTGGAACGTCGCAGGTATCCCGAGTGAGACCGAAACAATTGGAGCATTAAAGTCTGGCTCATCTTTGTCCTGATGTAATGATAGTTTGGCTCCAGGTGTATAACGATTTATCAAACAGGCAGTGGGATTAAAATCATTAAAACCAGCTTCGTGTGCGGCTGATCGAGCTAGACGAAAAAATCCCTCTGGCATTTGTGGCCAAGGTTTATTGGTAATGGGATCAATGGGGCTATAACGATAACCCCGGCGATCTGAAGTCCATCCGAGCTGGCCGCAATTAGTGAGCCCTACTGACATTGTGAATCCACCCGGAGTGGTCATATGTCGGAACAGGGAGATTGTTTCGATCTCTTTGATTTTTGCTAACAAATCATTCGCGTCTGCACTCGCGAAGCCTCTTAAAACAACGGCCTCTGCATCAATTCTTTCTCGTGCAGGCGCGGGTTCACTTTCAAATAAGTCAATCGTGGACATTTCCAGTTCTCTCGTTGGCCTACCGACCGATTATCTCTAATTGAATATTCAGGATGTCATTTCCCATTCATCCGCATGAACCAAAACTGGCTCTCCCCGTGGTACTGCATCTTTGTACGTTTTTACCGGCGTTACAGTGAGGTCAGTGAAAATTTTCGGTTGTTTTAGTAAATCGGCAATTGTCGGATCGTCGGGAGGCGTATCGGAAAGCCAGAGCTTCAAAAAATTTGGATCATGGGGCAGCATTAGCGGGAATGCGTCGTCGTGGTAATCCATGAAGCGAGGATGCGCGTTACGGGTTATGACAGCACAACTATACTTTCCATTTTGAAATCGGTTGTACAAGCAACCTAGCAATATCGGACGTTCGCCTTCCACGAAAAAACGCTTTTGCGCGATGGCAGGCGCTTGGCATCGAGAAAAATATTCCACTGATGGCATGCGGCGAAGCGTTAATGCATAGCGCTGAGAGAAAGCCGCTGCAAGATACTCAATAACGGCTACACGCAGGAGTTCGCAGACAGTTTATTCGAACAAGTGAAGGGTTTTGGGGGATACGGTTTTCCCGAAAGTCACTCCGCATCATTCGCCATTTTATGTTACGTCTCCAGCTGGATTAAGCGGCACCATCCAGCAGCGTTTTATTGTGCATTGTTAAACAGCATGCCTATGGGATTTTACAGTGCGTCGCAACTGATTCAGGATGCGCGTCGTCATAGCATTACGGTTAGTCGTTTTTTGATTAGAGCTAGTTATCACCGTGTTGCAGAAAGAAGTTGAAAAGAACAGCACTATTAGCGCCAGTGATGTATCGGCTATAGCAGAGAATGTACTACATCGCCTTCCTTCAATTGTTCGGTTAATTGAGCTGCAATCTCTACATTCACATGGCGAGCCGTCATTTCAGGTATTAATTCGAAGGTAGGTAAATGAATAGAGCATTGCGGGCAGCAAAAAAGCTCGGAATCAAGCCGAATTCGCACAGCGAGCCAACATCTCTATACCTTATTTTTCTTTACTTGAAAGAAATGGTCGCGATCCAAACTGACCCACCTTTAAACGCATTGCGTCTTGGCCTGGAATTCCATTGGGCGTTTTTTAATGTTCTTTTATTCTGAAGAAGACGAGGTATCTTGCATGAGCTCTAGGGTGGCAGAAAAATTATCATGGACAACATTTTAGCTGGTCCAGGATTCGATCATTATGTTAACAACATATACACATAATCCAGTAGGATCCACGTTTGCTTTAGCACGAAAACTTCATGTTAATGAGGGCGATCTTGATTGGATATTTCAAAGCACGCTTTCCTCATGTTAATTAAATATATTTCGGTACTAGTCTGATGGTTCATTCGGTCAGACTTACTGACTTAACCCAAAGCTAGAAACGACTTCCAGTTCATTTGTGACTACCGTAATCCATTACGTTTTTTTCGAGATGCATACAGGTAATCTAAAAAACAATGCCACACGAAAGGTAACGTTTGCGTTCGATAAAATTCACTGATTTATGCTTAATACAGTAGTTGCTATTGGACCCAGATCAACGTACCGAACAGAGGAAAAATGTACATGCTCAGCTTACTGAGGTATTAGCTTTAGCAAGCATATCAAGACTAACGTTTTTACCAGAATTCAAAAACTTACTCAGAGGCTCATCAAAACGTTCGACAAGCTCGTTTGCGGACAAATCGTCGAAAGACCCCAGACGAACCAATCTATGGATCTCACGAAGTGAGGACCTTAGCTGCTCAGCATCCTGCGTAAGTTTGATAAGAGCATTCACGGGATCCCAAACACCTGACATCCCCCTCACGAGATCAATGTAATGCCACAAGGAATCGACACTTTTATGCCCAGTTTTTTCCCGAACTTTTTCGAGCAATGTACGATAGTCCTGCTTGTTCAATTCGCCCTTTTGTCCGTCGAAAACTAATAGATGCATATGAACTAAATCTGTAATAAATCGATGACGAAACATGCTGAAGCAAGACTGCTGATTTCGAAATCCTGCGCGATTGCAAAGCTCCTGAAAATCTTTCTGAAGCCCTCCTTTACTTATCGGCTGACCTAAACTTGCAGGACCTACACTAAGAAACATAGCATCGGTATCAATTGTTTCAGACTTTCGAGACGCGCAATACTTTAACCAATTCTCCCGAGATCTCAAGTAGAGCTTCAACCTCCAAGACTGTTTGTCTGTAATCGGGAAGTGTCGAAGAGGCGGCTCTAGGCTTCTTCTTTTCATTGTGGGTAGTATCAGGAAAGGTCTAGCGGTCCGTATACTTTTGTTGTTTGCCGCTGCGGACATCCGGGACATTTCCTCAGGGCGCAAGCCGGTAGTGCGCATCATAAAAATCATGAAACTACGCCTGCTCGTCTGATAGGAAAGATAGTTGTCCAAAAACGCTTCATCACCACTGAATCGACGAAGTGCCGCCTCGGAATGATTTTCACGAAACTCTAAGTCATCGATTTTAGATTCGATGGCTTCAATCATTGACACATCAATCGGAAGCTTGGGGTCAGTGCTTACAGACGGTGGTAAATATCTATGATGTAAATAATTACGCCGTGTGAGTGAGTTTTGTTTCACCTTGACAGTGATGGCCGCCCCCTCGCTCTTGGTCCCAATTAGCATGCGTCCATTTAAAAGCAAATTCTTTTGGTACCATTCCAAAAAATCGAACACTGCGTGCATAATGGCGCGCACAGAATTATTATTGCGCAAACGTTGGCCTGGCTCGTCCAAATAAGTGTCTGTGCACAATCGGTCGATCATACGAGAGATATCACTATCGTTTAGCTCTTTAAAACCACAAGGTTTTCCGTCATGCCTCCCGCCGGAACAATAGCGTATGAGCTCACTGAGTTTTGCAGCTGTCGTTACTATGCTGTCGCCCGTTAACGAATAGCATTTTTCCAACAAGTACATGTTAATTGAGAGGCATGGTCTGCCGCTGGGCCAACTCACGTGTACCGCTACAGGCCACGTCTGATAGTCTATTCGGTAAGTGTCACGTCCACTCCCGCGATACTCAAATAAACTTTCCGCTAAGGATACGTCCTGAAGTCTGTGATAGAGCTTTTTCGTATGGGGCCGTTTCAATTTTAAAGTGACTCCAAATTTCCCGGTCGCAGAGTCCCAACCTCGTCAAACAATTCTGAATAGAGACGGTCATGGTCATTCATCATGTTAGCAATCCGATTACGAGTGGTTGTGTTGATACTTTCATCAGCATATAGACCCTTTATGCTGGCGAACAAATGAAAGTAAGCCTTGCTGACGGCTAACGAATGCTTCCTCAGCTCGTGCGCGTGCTGAATCGTTTCTTGAAGACGTTGGTCAGCACGACTCGCATGTGCCGATTTGGTACGGTCAAATATTTTCTCTCTACCAATTCTTTTGACCTCATTCCTAAGCCATTCTAGATATCGGTAACCGACACTTCCTTCACTATTGCAGCCGTTAGGTATCTTTTCATGGATTAGCTCAAGGTTCGCATACTTGTACATAGAATTACGAGAGAGGGCAGTAATACCCTGACTCGGCAACGACATACTTGCCAATGCCGACTGAGATAGACAAGCCTCAAAAACTTTCGATGAAGCTTGAGCCGGATTCTGAAGTGTTTCCTGCAGAATTCGGCAACGGTTGCGAACGCTTTCGCCACAAACTACTGAGGTAGATCTGTTTTTCATTTGCGTTCTTCTTGACGGGATCCCACGCGAATGGCAACACAAAGACACTTGCTATCACCATCGACGGAGATCATGTAGGGCTCTAAATGATATTCATCTTCAAATAGTTCTTCGACTAGGAGGTGCCAATCACTTTCTTTAATTAGGCTCAAGGACCCAACTCGAAAATGACGTAGTACCCGCTCATAGAGCTGAACCAGCCCTATAGACTCGCCGTCAACAGTAACTTGCGTTTGGTCATACTGCGCGAGCTTGTCTATCGCACACTCGGCCTCAAGCTTCCCAAGTTGCACGTCAGGGAATTCCCTTTGTATGTAATCATAAAGATGCTTAACATCCGTATGGCCGGCGACCCATCGAGCCGCGTCAAGTACGTCATAGCGTCCGCTCCAAAAAAGCAATAATAAAAACCATTTACGCATTTCGTGAATTCGGATGTACCAGCGTCGACCATATTCATCAGGTGGCAGCCCTGCGTAGTCGCAGAATAAATCCAAATGGCGATTTAGCGTTCCGGAGCACAATTTGATAGAACTACCTAATTTTCTAGGATTTGGCAAATAAAATAGTAATCCTCTTTTATAGCTATCTTTTTCTTTAAATATCCGTGTTAAACCACGATTGAGTTTGTAAAACTGTCGGATAGCTTTCGCCGTTATGAAAGGTATTGGTTTACCGCCTGTCCGTGCGCGCCACTCAACTCGAGTGCGCTTCCCAAGCGGAGAATCAAGCCAGTAGAGCCCTTGTGGTGAACGGCTCAAGCAGTTTCTAGGCAGGTTGACGATTTCTAAATCACGTGAAGGCTTGAGCAAGCCGATTGTAATTGTGGCTGCACCGATGAGAATCCTAAGCGCTTCGTCCAAACACGGTTTTTCTCTCAAACGACTGAAATCTTTTGCCGTATTTACTTGGTTTAGGTAAGAGGAAAATGAAAATCCAGCATCACGCAGCACTGCCGGCAGAGGGGTTTCTGCAAAGACTTTTCTAGCCACCCCATTTGCAGAAATATTAAATCTTCCCGGCGATTTTGACTTGTCTTTAAGGAAAATAAATTTTTCCATTATTAATAAGAGATAATCAATCAGAGCGTCTCCGTAGAGCGCTACCCACTTTAGTGCCAGGTTCAAATACTTCAAACCAACATCAATAGGTATGAACGGGGTGTGGTTCACCCCGGCAGAACGAGAGTAAGCGATCGCGGAAGCCTCTGACAAATTGATCCCAACTGGAGAAGGAAGCCGATCCGGAAGATGTGGGTAGAGACAGAACAGTCTTCGGAGATGGGACGCTAATATCTTGACAGTTCCATGCGCACCAGGCCGATCCACCGCCTGGCTTATTAGGTGATTGGAGTGACGAGGGTATTCCGTAGTTTGGCTTCCAGAGACAAGCGTCAATCCGTTCTGGTGCGCAACTTCGAATTGGCGTAACACGGCGTCGAGTTGAACATGGCTAGACAAGGTAGCTTTAGATGCACTAATGAGTTTAGCAAGAAGCTCTCGAGACACCCGGCCTGAGTCATTCCCCCGATTCACGTAAAATCCCTCGTTTCGTTTCAGCCAAATTATTACGCTATCACATAATTCGGCGGGCAACTGTGCTGGCTTGGCCAGAACACTCTGAGGAATAGGTTGGTGAAACACTTGCAAATGCAGTTGGCTCAAACACCGTTCAACCAACGAATTGGCTTCGCACCAACCACCTTTCGCAATCGCCATCAATAGCTGTTTTAGCCCCGCCTGATCTAGGAGTTTGAAGCCCTCTTCGTCAGGTCGAAAGCGGTTTTTGTGCAGAACCAACCAATGGATAATTTTTAAAATTTCTACATTAAACTTCTGCCATGTGCCGATTGAAGGAGGATGACGATCTGCATAACCAATGCGAACCAAAGCACTGAGCCTGCGACACGTTTCCAGTAGGTTCGCATAATGAGGATCTGTTAGCCGATGTCCGTCAGGCAATAGGAAGTCCCAGTTAGTTTTCTCCGTATCAATCCAATTACCGTTTAAGTCTATACGAGTCTTGGTGCCATTGGTGGTTTCCCACGTAGTAGAATTCCAAGGTGTAATTAACCATGGAAATTCCCAACTTCCGCTATAAGGCCTTGCACGCTGAATGACATGCTTCAATTGTAAAAGTTGAAGTTTAGAAGGTGTTTCTGTGTCGAGACGCAGAGAGTCCAACATAGCTTCCAAATCGAATTTTTGAGATATCATGAGCTAAACCCTTTTTCCGAATGAATAGTCAGCCTCTTAATCCTTTTAACTAAATTTGGAACTAGTGCAACTGCTTGTTGATAACACCTTTGCAACCGCGCCACATCCAAGTACTCCCTAAGTTCTTCTCCAATATCTTGGCTCTGCGCGACCGCCTGCAGCATCCCAGCAAGATCTATAAAGTATTTCGGAGCGAGTCCAGTTGACGTATCTGACTGCTGTTGATCGTCGGGCGGCAGATTAGTTTGGGCCCACTGCCGGTAGGCAAGGAGCAAGGCTAAACTGCTAACCGAAAGCTTCACATGAAGTAGTGCATTAGCGTGATTTTTATCTATAGATACAGGTTCTGCTTGAAAATTACAGTTGAAAAATTCATGCACTCTATCGGCTATGGGGGAGCTACCAAAAGGCAGGTCAGAGACTAGTTGCGCGAGAAACCGGGTCAGCTCCTGTAAATTCGGCATATCAACCACATCTAAAATCCACTCTTCTTCATGTGCAGCTAATACTAAAATTGTATTTTGAAACCGCCTGATGATCCGCTCGTTCCACGCGACGATAAGTGACTCTGGAATATAATACTGAGCTACGGTTCGCTGAGAATTTCCCAGACGTTTTGCTGTTGCTCGAAGTGACCCAGTATCAAACCATTCAATGATACCTTTTGTGTTTCTAATTTTGACAAAGTCAACGGTACCCATAACCAGTCCGAAATCTACCAAATATGGGTAAAGATCTACCAGAGTTACACCCAACCGCCGCGATGAGTTAGTCAACAAATCTGCTCTGATGACGCCAGGGTGTCCTAATGAACCTTGATATACATCCCCGAGGAAAAGAAAGCGCCAGCGAGGATTATTTGCCCGGCGCAATAACGCTCGGATCGGAGCAGTCGCTCGCAGAATATGCTCGAAAATCTGGCTAGCCCTGCGCGACAGGACTGCATATTTACGTGATTTCGCCCTTGGCTTGTCAACACTAAATATTAGCGACTGGCTCTCTCCATAAACGATCAGATGTGACTGGTTTCGTCCATTAATCACTTTAGCTCCCGCCAAAGAGGAAGGGTTTAGATTTGGATGTTCACGAATTAAGAGGGCTAAAGCAACACTGAAGTCAGTATTGTTAAAAACACCCAAAAAACGATTTAAGATATTTCGCGGACGGTAGAGAGCAGATTGTTCATTGGATAACGCGGTCATTTCTTTCAGCGGTTTTATCGGCGTTGTTGACTCACTTTTTAAAAACCCCCAACCAACAGCAGGATGCCCTTTGAGCGCTTTTAAACCAAGACAGTCAATATCATCGGTACACGTCAGCTGCTGTCTTAAAAACCGCAAGGCCCATAAGTGTCCATCAATGTGACGATGTGAAGTTAGACAGGTATTTTTATCGTATCGCCAATTTTCTTCTCTTTTGCTCTCCCATCGCTCCTCACTTACTTGAGCAAGCAATTTTTTGCCCGTCCGATAATCTCTTACCAATTTGACCCAATAATCCAAAAGTACTTCACCTAACACTTTGTCGCGCTCCCGGACTTTCGCCTCAATCTCGTCAAGATATTCAGTATCTGTACGCCAAAAGATCGGACCTGCGATGGTTCTATCGAGAAAGTCATCAAAGTTGTCATCCTCCATGTCGCGATTCGGTAATTCACCTACAACACGCGTTCTTGCTGCGGGACCGAATGCCACTAGCTCCGCAGATAAACTGAGATCCGGCCATACCACTCCCAACGGAATCCAACCTTCTTCCTGTAAAAAGACGAGCCAAGGGCGAGTACACTTTCGCCACCACGTGCAACGCATATCGAATTTTGCGTTACTCCCAGAGTGGCTGATGAACCACAGTCCGAATTGAAGTGCTAAAAATTGCCACTCTTCAAAATCGGCAGGCAAGGCGCCAGAACGTTTTGCAACATCCGAATGAAGATAGCGCCCAAATGGCCGCAATGCGCCTACGACCATATTCCTGTGCGTGACAGGCTTTTTGCCCAATCCATATCTGACACACGCGTCAAGCAAACTCACAAGCCGATCATTCGGGATTATATTTAGCACTGAAATGTCTAGACAGACCGGTGTATTTTGACGAGGATCATCGATGATTGCTTTAACTGACTTTGCGTCTAACTCAAATCTCATACTGTTCCTTCCAGCACGTGAATCGCTAAGCAAAATTGCGATGTTCATACTTTAATGTTCATAGGAAGATCAATAACGTTATTCATTCCGGTCAAACTGCAGGAATAATGACATATTCATCAATGAACAGTAGTGTATCTCCGCAAAACGCTCGACCTTCCGAAAGAGGGCGGCCGCTACGATCTACCTATCGCACTGGGCATACTCGCCGCCTCCGGGCAAATTCCATTGGATCAATTGGAAGGCTACGAATTTTTGGGAGAACTCGCGCTGTCAGGCGAGCTGCGTCCTATTAGTGCCGCACTTCCCGCCGCGCTCGCCTGTGGCGATGCTGCGCGTGACTTGATTATTAGCGGCGCCAACGCTAAGGAGGCGGCCTTTAGCAGCATTACGCGCGTATTTGGTGCAGAGAATCTATTGCAAGTTTGCGCGCATTTGCACCAGCGCGAGCAACTGCCGCAGGCCGTGGCCGAGCAGGATAGTGACAGTTTCAGCGATGATCCGCTTGATATTCTCGATGTAAAAGGCCAGTCGCATGCCAAGCGTGCGCTCGAGATTGCCGCTAGCGGCGGCCACAATCTCCTGTTTTACGGCCCACCGGGCACGGGTAAAACCATGCTCGCCAGCCGCTTACCCGGAATCTTGCCGGGGCTGAGTGAACGGGAAATGCTGGATGTGGCGGCGATTTATTCAGTTGCCGCGCAATCGCAGGATTATCGCGGGCGTCGCCGCCCCTTTCGCTCGCCGCACCATACAGCTTCCGCAATTGCACTGGTTGGCGGCGGCAGCAATCCCAAACCGGGGGAGATTTCACTTTCCCACGCGGGGGTTTTATTTCTGGACGAGCTGCCCGAGTTTCCGAGGAAAGTACTTGAAGTACTACGTGAACCGCTCGAAAGTGGCGAAGTGAGAATATCGCGTGCACGCAGCCAAGCTTGTTTTCCCGCGCGCTTTCAACTCGTCGCGGCAATGAATCCGTGCCCCTGTGGATATCACGGCAGCGACGCCAATCGCTGCCGCTGCACACCGGATCAGGTTAAGCGCTATCGCGATAAGATCTCTGGCCCGCTTCTGGATCGCATCGATATGCACGTCCCCGTTCGCACCTTGCGCCAGGGCGAGCTACAGAATAAAACACAGGGCGATAACAGCAGCACAATCCGGACAAGGGTGGAACTGGCGAGGGCGCGACAAATTGCACGGCAGGGAAAAGCCAATCATCAGCTGAGCGCACCGGAATTGGAGCACCACTGCGTATTAACAGAAAGCGACAAAGCACTTCTGGAGCAGGCGATTAATAAACTGGGGTTATCAACCCGCGCTTATCACCGCGTGCTTAAATTGGCACGCACACTCGCCGATATGGCCGAGCGCGAAAATGTTAATACAGTCGATATCAGTGAAGCATTAAGTTACCGCACCCTTGACCGCCAGAGCAGTAGCCAATAATTAATTGAGCATCAGATGTTGGTGCGACGCCGACACCTGCAACCAATTAATAATATCGGCGTAGGATTTGGGTGCGGAAAAATAATAGCCCTGCATTAAATCGCAACCCATTTCCTTGAGCCAATCTTTTTGCTCTTTGGTTTCCACACCTTCGGCCACCACCAACTTGCCAAGATTGTGCGCGAGCATAATCATGGCTGACGCCAACCGTTTGTCGGTATGACTGCGATTTAATTCCTGCAGAAAACCTAAATCGATTTTTACCGTGCTGATCGGTAAACGCTGCAGATGCAAGAGTGATGAATTGCCCGCACCAAAACTGTCGAGTAAAAAATTTATTCCAAAGAACGACAGTGGCCGCATGCACAGTGAAACCAATTCAATATTGTCAGCAAAAACAGTTTCGGTAATTTCAAATTCAATATCGCCAGGTTGAATATCGTTGTCGGCAAAAATGCGCGCAACTTCGTGCACGAGATTGTCATCTTTAAATTGCCGCATGGATAAATTAATCGCCATCATCAAAGGACCATCCCAAAATTCCTGCAACAATTTTAAATCGTTACAAGCTTGGCGTATAACCCAGTAGCCCAAGGCGTTAATGATCCCTGTCTCTTCCGCGGTGGCAATAAAATCGCTGGCATTTAGAATTCCCATGCCAGGCTTATCCCAACGCAACATAGCCTCAAGCGCGATAACTTTTCCGGTGCTCACATCAACACGCGGAGTGTAGTGCAACACAAATTGTTGTTTTTTCAGCGCTGCGCGCAAATCGGCTTCAAGACGCAATTGGCGGCGCACATCCTGATTCATCATCTCGGTAAAGAACCGATAACTGCTGCCATCTTCCTGTTTGGCTTTGTACATCGCCATGTCAGCGTGTTTAAGTAAAGTGTCGGCGTCGCGCCCGGCTTGCGGATAAATCGCGATGCCAATGCTGCACCCTACCACTACTTCATGGCCATTAATTTCGGCGGGCTGCTCAATCGCTGCAATGACTTTTTCGGCGATGTGCGCAACATCGGTATTCACCGCAATTTTTTGTAGCAGCAAGGTAAATTCATCGCCACCCATGCGGGCGACCGAATCGCTGCGACGCAAACAGGCATTTAATCGCTCGGCACAGATACGGATAATTGCATCACCTGCATCGTGGCCAAAATTATCGTTCACTTGTTTAAAGCCGTTGAGGTCGATAAACATTAGAGTAAAGCTGGCGTTGTCGCGCTCGGCCAAATGAATGGCATGTTCGAGACGGTCACGAAATAAAATGCGGTTGGGTACATCGGTAAGCGGATCGTAATGCGCAAGGCGAGTCAGGTGTTGTTCGGTTTGTTTGCGTTCGATGGCGTAGCGCAGGGTGCGCTCCAATAACAGATGATCAATTTGACCTTTAATTAAATAATCTGCTGCACCGGCCCGGATCGCTTCGCGGTCAACTTCGGTTTCCATTTCATCGGTCATCACCACAATCGGTGTTTGACAGGCTTGCACACGTGCGGCATTGAGCAGATCGCGGGCACTGGCATCACCCCAATAATAATCGAGCAGCGCCACATCAAATTCTTGCGATAAGATTTTATTGAGCGCGACATCCAATTTATCGCACCAGACCAATTCGTATTCCACCTGGCGAATATGCGACAACACTTCCGCAATGAGCAGGTACTCGCCCTGTTCACGGTCGATAAATAAAATTTTTATCTTATTTTCCATCGCTCTCTATCCCTTAAAACGCATTTTTGGCACTAAATCCCGCACCCTCACTCGACATAATGGTAACAGCCGCCTCGGGCAAACTAAACGCTTTGCTATATAACAAATAACCGCTACAAACTTTCCATGCTTACCTTGTGGTTATACCGGTCAAGATCGCCGTTGCAAGCGCAGGCGAGCTTGTTAGAATGCTCGCCCATCTGCTCAAGGCCGCGACTGTGACCCAACTCAACCCACGCCAAAAAGAAGCCGTGCTCTATATTGATGGCCCCTGCCTGGTATTGGCCGGTGCGGGCAGCGGCAAAACCAGCGTGATCACGCGCAAGATCGCCTACCTGATCGAACAGTGCGACATGCCCGCGCGCCATATTGCCGCACTCACCTTTACCAACAAAGCCGCACGTGAGATGAAAGAGCGCGCCAGCAAACTGGTTAAAGGCACCGCATCGAAAGGCCTGACCGTTTCTACCTTCCACAATCTCGGCTTGAATATCATTCGCCGCGAACATAAAAGCCTCGGCTTTAAACCCGGCTTTTCTATCTTCGATTCCGAGGACGCCCGCTCACTGCTCAAGGAATTAATGCTCAAGGAGGGCGATCTGGATAACGACCATCTGGATCTGGTACAACATCAAATCTCCAACTGGAAAAATGATCTGGTCAATCCAGCACGCGCTTTGAGTATGGCGCAAAGCCCAGCAGAACAGACCATCGCCATCATTTACCAGCGCTACAATCAAGCACTGCGCGCCTATAACGCAGTGGACTTTGATGACCTGATCCTGATTCCGGTGGAACTCTTCCAGACCAATGCCGAAGTGCTTGGTCGCTGGCAGCGCAAAATCCGCTACCTGCTGGTGGATGAATATCAAGACACCAACTCCAGCCAATACTTACTCGTACAACTGATTGTAGGTGATCGCGGCGCACTCACCGTGGTGGGAGACGACGATCAATCAATTTACGCCTGGCGCGGCGCACGCCCGGAAAATATGAGCCTGCTCAAGCAGGATTACCCCAGCTTGCGGGTGATAAAACTGGAGCAAAATTATCGCTCTACCAGCCGCATTCTGCGTGTGGCCAACCATCTTATTGCCAACAATCCACACGAATTCGATAAAGCACTCTGGAGCGAGATGGGTTTGGGCGACCCCATCCGCGTGCTGCGCTGCAAAAACGAAGAGGCCGAAGCCGAGCGCGTTGCGACCGAAATCATCACCCAGCGCATGCAGAAACAATACAAATTTCGCGACTTTGCGGTGCTCTATCGCGGCAACCATCAAGCGCGCCTACTGGAAATGAAACTGCAACATCACCAAATTCCCTACAAGATCAGCGGCGGCTCCTCATTTTTTGCCAAAACCGAGATCAAGGATGTGATGGCCTACCTGCGCCTGATAGTGAACCCGGATGATGACAACGCCTTTTTGCGCATTATCAACACCCCGCGCCGCCAGATTGGCACCAGCACCTTGGAAGCATTAGGTGGTTACGCGAGTGAACGTCACATCAGTTTATTTGCTGCTCTCGATGAGCTGGGCTTACAAGGTCGCATTCCTGAGAAAAATCTCGAGCGTTTACAGCGTTTTGCGCATTGGATCAAACAGATCACGAACAATAGTCGCGGCGACAAACCGGTCGATGCGATTCGCGAGATGTTGAGCGATATAGATTACGAAGGCTGGCTGCACCAAAATTCTGCTAGTAGTAAAGCAGCGGAGAAACGGCTGGAGAATGTGTTTTATCTGATCGAGTCGCTGCAAAAAAGCCTCGATAAAACCGCCAATGATGATGAAGAGGAGGGCTCACGGATTGAAGATGCAATCGCCAAGTTGGTGCTGCGCGATTTATTGGAACGGCAGGAAGAAGAGGATTTGAGCGATCAAGTGCAGCTTATGACGCTGCATGCATCCAAAGGATTGGAGTTCCCCCATGTGTTTATGGTGGGCATGGAAGAGGATTTATTACCCCATCGCAACAGCATTGAAGACAACAACATCGAAGAGGAGCGACGCCTCACTTATGTGGGCATCACCCGCGCCCAGCGCACGCTATCGATGACCCTCGCGGGCAAGCGCAAACAGTTTGGCGAGATGAGTGAGACCACCCCCAGCCGCTTTTTGGACGAATTACCGAAAGAAGATGTGGAATGGGAAGGTTTTGGCGAACAGAGCGCTGAAAAGAATCTGGCCAAAGGTGAGGAAACCCTATCCAATTTACTCAACTTGTTTGATTAATTGTATTAGTCGCGACTTGATCTGACACTTCTGCTTGAAAGAAGAGAGTTACCGGTTTTGAATATGGGTGTCGAATCCTGAATCAAAACCAACGAGGTAACTCTCATGCTACATACTACCAATCCCATCATTAAACACAAA
>JAUSMW010000232.1 GCA_030645815.1 Candidatus Saccharimonadota bacterium | reverse complement strand
ACTGTCATGGGCTGCTGTAGAGTTTAGCATAAGTCCATAACCTGAACTCATTCTCCAATAAGCTGCACTATCTGCATAAAAATGAATATTGTATGGAGTTTGGTTATATAACCCTGTGCGACCAGAGCTTCTAAACCAACTAGATGCATACATCTCTGTACCACGTATATCTCCTCCACTAGAATAAGAGGTACCATTGTTGAAATTGGTAGCGGTAGTTGCATTGCCGCTTAGAGCTCCGGAAAAAGTCTGGGCGCTGACGGTGTTAGTTAGTGTATTAATAGTTAGGGGCCATACGCCACCTACCTGTGCCCAAGCACCTACATCAGCTCCATTTGGACCAGATAACAAATACATAATATCTGAATTCATGTGCCAATAGCCTGTTCTGTTGTCAGTGTCTTTGAACATCATTGTCGGTGATGTTCCAGAAATATTTACTCCATTACCAGCCCCTCCAGTCGCTGTCAAGATAGGGGTAGTGACGGAGCCGGTGAAGGTGGGGGAGGCGATATTTGCCTTGAGGGCTATGTTTGAATTGGCAGTACTAACGTTGTTGGTAAGTGTAGTGAACTGTGGCTGTATTAATGATGTAACTCCATCAACATAATTTAATTCTGTTCCAGTACTAGTAACGCTGACACCACCTAATGTAAAAGGTGTAGCGATAATGGCGGTGCCTGTTGCAGCGTTGATATTTAGTGTACCGGGTGCTGCATTGGCTTTGTAGTTGTAACCGGTGAAAAAGATGCCGAGGAGAGCGGAGAGAGTACAGGTGGTGATAATGAGTAGTTTGGAGTAGGCAGTTCTCATGTTAATTTAACATTACTACTATTGAGGAGGTGATGTCAACAACTATTGTGTACCACACAATATGTACTCATATTTTGTAACAGCTGCGTAGTTGAGTGTTGCCGGAGTTACCCCCCCACAAGTGGTGTCGGGACAGTTGAGTTTGGACTCGACAATGTCCGGATCGGATTTGTTTTTGAGGGTGACTTTGAGGCGGAAATCGTCGCCGCTAGAACATGAGAAATAGGTGTATGAACTGGGGAGTTTGCTGAGGTATTCGATGCCGTCGGCAGCAAAACTGGTAGTACATAAATTGATGCCACCGATACCACAGCCTTTAAAACCGTATCCGACTGGAGAATTGTTTGGCGGGTATTTGTGATTATTGACATAATAGCTGTGGAGGGCATTTTTGAGCTGTTGGAGATCGCCTTTGGCTTTGGCGTCGTAGGCGCGGTCACGTCCAGCCACAAAGTTGGTGGTGATGATGGCGGCCAAGATGCCAATGACCGTGATGACGACTAAGAGTTCGATGAGGGTGAAACCGAATTTTTTCATAGTTATTGAGTACAGCGGGCAGAGCCTGAGGTCTGGCAATAAAGGTCGCATTGAGATCCGTTTTCTCCATAATTGAAAGTAACTGGACAGTTATAGAGAATTAAATTTTCAGCGCTATAGGCGCTACAGTCACCTGTTGGAGTGCAAGCATAGATACCTGGGGTGGTAGAGGGAATGGGTAATGGGCTAGGAGTAGGGGTGGGAATGTTATCACAGTTG
>JAUSMW010000223.1 GCA_030645815.1 Candidatus Saccharimonadota bacterium | reverse complement strand
AGCCTCGGGTTATGACAACTCCGCCCGCCAGTTCCTTGCGGAGCTCTGTCGGGATTGTCAGGCGACGTTTGTCGTCCAACTTTCGTTCGAAGTAATCAACCCTGCCCATATAAATTAATAGTTTTTCCTAGTGGTTTTTTTATTTTTTCGTTTTCGGTAACTATTTTGGTTACCTACGATTACCCACTGACATGAGTCTACAACCCACAACAACCCACTTGCAAGGTTATTATTAAAGAAAACTGGGTAATCTACCCACAGTTATCCACAGTTTAGACACTTATTCGATTTATGCACAACATATGGCGTAGCAAGTTAACTCGTGTACGCTAGTCCTTACTACGGTTCAATGCGCGGAAGGTAAAGTGTCTCGCCAGGTGCTAGCTCAGGATTACCATCAGCAGCCAGAGCTTGGTCTGTAAGTGAATTTATAGCATCTTGATTAACCGAACCGTCCTGTCTGCCCAGATATTTGGCGGCTAGATCCTCTATACTCTCACCACCGTGCGCTTCTAAGGTTATAAACTGAGCTGCTCTTTGTTCAGGAGTCATCTCTGCAATCTCTCTCGTGTTTACTTCATAGGGGTTTGGTTGGTCGCTAAACTTACCAAGTGCGCTTACACTACCCAAAAGAGCGGCGAGCCCAACAATTACTGCTCCTGTTTTTTGTGGACCACTAAGATTACTAAATCTGTCTGCTGCTCGCTCAAATATACTAGGCCTTCGAACTTCTCTATGAGTAACAGCAGCTTTGGTGCTCATCTGCTGGTGGCTGCGCCTGTCGCGGCCGGTTAAATCTATGTGCGTTGTGTGATTCATATACAAATATACTATAGCAAATGGTTATGCTTTTGTCAACCTTATGTCTTACTGCTAATCTTCTTTAGTTCTTCTGACCACCACAATGCGCTCGGTCTTGGTGTACGTTTCATGCTGTGTTCCCTATCAACTGCAACTAGCCCGAATTTTGGCCACCAGCCGTAAGCCCATTCAAAGTTATCAAGTAAGCTCCAATGCATATAGCCAACCAGTTTGGTGCCTTCACTCAACGAATGATCCAGGGACATCATTGTCTCTTCTAACCACCACTGTCTGTACTGGTCGGTGGCATCGGCGACACCGTTTTCGGTGACCATAACTGGTTTTTTGTAGCGTAACCATAGTTTGGTTGCAACTTTTCCAACACCGCCTGGTTCCATATATAGTCCAAGATCATTCTTTGGTGAAGCTGGGTTATCTAACTTAAATCCTTTGAAATAGTTTGTGAAGTAATAGTTAAAACCAATAAAGTCATTTTGCTTTCGAGTTCTATCGTTGAAAAAGTAGTTGCCAGCTCTATCGGCAAAATAAACAGCGGCTCGGCTAAGAAAACTGTCCGTTTTTGCCTTGTTGTCGGACATCTGTACCGCCGCACCTACATGTAGATCAGGATTGCTTGCCTTCAATATTTGATAGGCTTTTTTGTGTGCCTTTATGAGGCGAAGAAACATGAAGAGCCGTTGCCATCGCGGATACTCGGGTGGCACAGACAGCCCGCCGTTCCATTCAGAATAGCTGACATAGATATTTGGCTCATTCAGAGTAATAACATACTTTATTTCACCGCCAAACTCCTCCGCCACCTTGGCAACAAAACGAAGGAAGTATTTGGTATTACTCGATTTTGAGAAAGCGCCCCTCTGCTCAAACCAAACTGGATGTGTCCAATGCCATAAGTTGACTATTGGCTCAATGCCGCGCTTTTTTAGCTCTAGGATGTAGCTATGATAGTGATCAAAAGCCGCCTTGTCCCACACCCCTTCTTCTGGCTCGCAACGCGACCACTCAATCGAAAATCGAAAAGCATTAAGATTGAGTTTTTTTGCTAAATCAAAATCTTCTTCATATCTACGAAAATGGTCAACGCCCTTGCTCGAAACATAATTCTCAGGTGTTTTAGCGTAGTGCTTAGTTTTATCCCAATTGGGTAACCAGTTCAGGCGTTGTTCGGCAGTGCTGGCAAGCTCTTTAGCGTGCGCCAACTCCCAGACTGACCACTGGTCAACATTGCCACCTTCTACCTGATGGCCAGCTGTGCTGGCGCCCCATAAAAAGTTTTTTGGAAATCGATTATTTTGTTTCACTTGGCTAGAGTAATTGTATCAGCTTGCAGTGACCGCCTGTAGTATTTTGGCAAGGTTCAACTCTCTGACCTCGATACAGTTGGCGTTCTTGGGCCTGCGTTTACCCGTTCGGTTTAACCAAACATGCTGCCAGTTTTCGGGTAAACCGAGTGGAGCCTTGTCGTCTACTAGTATTCCTTGGATGCTTGGATCACCGAAATTTGCAGCCAGAAAATCTGCTTTTGGTCGATCAACAACATCAACTAATAAACCCTTCATTATTGGGCAAAGAGAGATTTTATATCTTTGGTATTCGTCGCTTCCGTAAGTAAGCAGTCGTACCTGCTTAAAGCCAGCTTGCAAGGCCGCTATTACAAATTCGTGGCTATCGGGGTAGCAAAAGTGTTGACCAGACTGACCCAGCAGCAACTCAATCTCGCTCTTAAGCACTGGCCAGTCATGGCCGGTGGCATGCTTGACATGATCACGATGACGATACATTCTCAACCGGAGCAGCCCGCTGTCGTCCATCGTGTCATGAAACTCATCCATAGTGCCTACAAAATTGCCCGCAGGCATACCGTGCTCAGTGCTTAGTTGACCGTCTACCCAGTCTACATAGGCACGATAATCAAATAGTGTTTCATCAAAATCTATAAAAAAATGTGTCGGATCGTTCATGGAAAAAGTATCTTCATTACCTCACGCGCAACCAGGTCGCTGTCGTGTCTGATCAGTGTGCGGTTTCGAGCAATAGGATCATGATCGGCATGAGTCACCGGTGACTTATCGATCAAAGGTAAACCGAAAGTTTTATAATGCTTAGCCTCCATGACCGATAAATCAAAGCCAATGATATATTCACCGTCGTGAGTATACTTGCTAAGTTGTTGCTCGCTTGGTTCGTCGGTGTTAAAAATCACAAAATCTAATAGCTTACCGCCCAAAAAACGCTCTACTTCGTCTACATAATCATGAACAAGAAACCCGTCTGTCTGGCCTGGTTTGGTAACTAAGTTACAGACATAAACAATCTTGGCTGTGGTCTTTTTTAGTGATCGTCTTATTCCCTTAACTATTAGCGCCGGTGCCAGTGAACCATACAAGTTACCCGGCGCTATCACTACGATATCTGCAG
>JAUSMW010000214.1 GCA_030645815.1 Candidatus Saccharimonadota bacterium | reverse complement strand
CGCCTCTTGGCTAGGTGGTAAGCAGGTTCATTTATTATGCGTGGTCTGGCGCCTAATGGCGCCAGCCACAACTAACCTATTCGCTTATTTTAGCCTAGTTAAGAGGCTACAGGTTATGCGACAGAGTAATTTCAAAATTGAAATTCTCCAACACGCGATACGTAGTGCCCCAATATAGTTATTATACCATTGGGTATAATTTCATTATATGAACACGCGATATCCGCAAGGGCTAAAGCCACATTTCAATTCGCTTCGCTTCTTGAAACTTCGGATATAGCGATACGTTGTGTGAAACTGTGCTGATTTTTCTCTTAAAATAAACTAAAATCATAATCCTTGCCTCAAAATCTATGACCAATACATACAAAAACATTTCAGTAGCAATTGGGGTAATTGTAATTATTCTGGTGGTTGGCGGCATCTATTTGTGGACAAAATCAGAACCGCTCGCTGAAGTACCTACTACAATAGAAACCACAAACACCGTGGCTGACAAAAGAATTTTGCTTACAGTAGAAAACCTTTCGCAATATAATTCACCTCAAAATCCACAATGCGATGAGCAATTCAATAATGATCCTGCAAATACAACAGTACGCTTTTCTAGTACAGAAAAAGGTATTGCATTCGACGTTCCATATAATCCCAACTGGGGAAGCGCAAAATTCAGAATCGATCCCTACTGGGAATATGAAAATCAAGTAGCATTCGGTGACATTGGTGGATTTGAAGCATGTATGTGGGTTAGGTCTGATTTTGTCCACTTTCGACCACAGCTTAGTGCAGAAGAAGTCATTAGGCAGATACAGGCATCCGATCCGCCAGAATTAATTCCAGTGCCGCCAACCACCATAGAGCTGAATGGTCTCACGGTAGTTAAATATGCTACTTCAGGCTTGTGTTCTTATCCAGCACTTCAAGTTATTGGAGAAAAATATAATTATGAGTTCGTGCCAGTCTGTAGCACTGATATAGAAAGAGATTTTGAGTATCTTGAAAATATAGTTAAAAGCACCACGTTAATAGAATGAAAAATCAGTACAACATCACACAACAGCGGCTAACTGGCTCACTCATTGCGCCTCGCTCCATTCGTTCGCCCAAATGCGGCAATGGTAGGCGCTTCGCGCAATTTTTACCACTGCCGCACTTCAGTTAGCCGCGAACGTTGTGCAAAATGCCTGCGCTTCGCTCCGGCCTTTTGCACAACGCCCCGCGGTTCCCGCTGTTGCGCGGTGCGCCTGCGCTACGCTTCGGCACATCGCACAACAGCGGCTATGCAAAATGTCGG
>JAUSMW010000209.1 GCA_030645815.1 Candidatus Saccharimonadota bacterium | reverse complement strand
GGCATCATAAATCATGAGCACAAATTTATGCCCCTCTTGCCACGCTGCCAAATCCTTAAATGTCTGAATTTTCTTTTTATTTTCCTCCATATTCCAAATTCTAACTTCCAAATTCTAACTTCTATATTCCAACTTCTATTTTCCCAAATTATACAACTGCTTTACTTCACTTGCCGACAAGGCGCGGGAGTAGACGCGGACGTCGTCGATGGATCCGCCGAACTTCCATGTCGCACTGGATGAATCGCTGATATTTCCAATATTGAATTTATCGCCGGAGAACAAATTACCCGTCAAAGCGGTAGGCGTTCCAGCAGAGATTCCGTCTATATACAGACGCACAAACGCCCCATCATAAACACTGACGATATGGTGCCATTTATTATTATTATAATTGGTTAGAGTTGAATAAACAGCTACCCTAGTCGCTCCTTTATCAAAAGCGATGTAAACCCGACCAGGGTTGCTACTATCAAGAGAAATTCTATTCTCATCAGTATTCCACCACCCTACTATATTCCTATTATTAGCTGTCCCGCTCCATTTTGCCCATACGGACATTGATAAAGTCGCTTTACCGTTGGGGTAACTATCTAAAGTACTCACATCAACATACTGAGTACTGCCGTTTAACTTCAAGGCTTGACCTATTCTTCCGGGCACGACCGCAGAAGATGTTGCCGTAATACCTTTAAGGTAGCCTGTATTGCCCGTCCCACTACTATCAGCCACATTGGTCTTCAGATTGGCCCCATCAAAGGTCCACCAACCCACTAACCCACTCTTCAATGTATCGCCCCCGGCGGTAGCGGTGGAGACGGTGTTAATTTTATCGGAACTAAGGTTGTAGAGTTTCTTAACTTCGGTGGCGGAGAGGGCGCGGTTGTAAACGCGAACGTCGTCGATGGAGCCGGGAAATGGGCTAGCTCTATAAACAGTATTCGCTCCTCGTATACCAATCCCCCACATATCTGTTGAAGTAGAAGTGTAATAAACATCGGTTCTAACGGAAGTAGTCACTGCCATAGATACACCATCAACGTAAATAGTCGCGTTATTCTGGTTTAAATCAGAGGTACTGGTGGTAATTACAGCCACAATATGACGCCACTTATTTTTAGTTGTGAGTGATGCTCTGCCAGTATATACTACTTTGCCACCACACTTAAATATGACACTTGTATATACTCCCGAATTCACCTGAAACGTCCATCCACCATTATTGCCGGCACCCTGTGACACTACATTATATTCACCACCGCTCAAAGAATTATTTACCCAGGCCGAAACAGTAAAAGTTGTATCGGCGAAACCAAAAGGGGCGCTTAAACCATTCACATAATCATCCCTCCCATCAAACTTCATGGCCTGACCGAGTTTACCAATCACCACGGCGGTGGTGGTAGCTTTGTTACCCAAAGTGCCAAAAATTATTGAGCCATTATTCCCGCTCCCACTACTATCAGCCACATTGGTCTTCAGATTGGCCCCATCAAAGGTCCACCA
>JAUSMW010000054.1 GCA_030645815.1 Candidatus Saccharimonadota bacterium | reverse complement strand
GCAAACAGGTCTATTGCGTGAATCGCAGCGGGTAAGTCGGCTTCGCCCCACCACAGGCATCTATTTCCATCGCAACGAATTGCCACTATGATCTCTTCTCAATAGCAATAATTACCCACAGATTCTACGGACGAGCCATATTTCGAAATAGTATTCAATATGAGCTGAATGCGACCAACTGCAAAATGCAAGGGATGAAAAGTGGAAAAACTGGGCGGAGCGGATTGAATAGAACAAAAAAATGTGATCGTTTTTTTCTTGCGTAAATGTGGGAACTTTTATGGCTTTTTTTTGTCGAAAAAGCGACTTTTCGTCAGTCGGAGAATGAGTTGAGTGAGACAAATTTTTCTAAAAATGGTTTTCTATTTGTCATCCTTAAACATATATAATCCAAGATTCCAATTTTTAATTAACGAAGTGCATATGACTCGATTAGCGCAAACGTTTCAAACGATTTTTATTTCCCTCGGGTTGTTGTTCTTAAGTACCCATGTTAATGCGGAAGGCTCAGCTAAAGCATCCGCCATGGCTGAAAACACGAATCAAAGTTCGGTTAATTTAGAAAATTCTGTGGTGAAGGTTTTTTCTACCATACGTGGCCCGGATCCTTTTAAGCCGTGGGGTAAGGCAGCGCCGCAAGAGATTACCGGTTCCGGTGTGGTAATTGAAGGTAAACGTATTTTAACTAACGCGCATGTGGTTGGTTACGCCAGCCAAGTCCAGGTTCAGACGGGTCAGGCAGGCGACAAGGTCTCAGCTACTGTGGTTGCGGTGGCGCGTGGAATGGATCTTGCAATTCTTAAACTTGATGATGAGTCGTTCTTTGATACACATGCTGCTGTGGTACGCAGCAATAATTTGCCACAAATACGAGATGCAGTATTTGCCTATGGTTATCCGACTGGGGGGAATTCCTTGTCTATCACTAAGGGCATCGTGTCTCGAATTGAATTTGTGAATATTCGTGGCTCTGTCGAGGGGCTACGCATACAGATTGATGCAGCGATTAATTCAGGCAATAGTGGTGGGCCTGCCATCGCCGGCGACAAAATGATCGGCCTTGCATTTGCCGTGGCGACCAATGCACAAAATATCGGTTACATCATTCCAAATGAAGAGATTGAACTGTTTTTACGTGATATCGCGGATGGCAGTTACACTGGCAAACCTGTTATGTTGGATATCATGCAGACCTTAGAGAATCCGGCAATGCGAGACTACCTGAAACTCGACAAATCGGTCGAGGGTGCGATAGTTCATCGGCCATATCAAGAGTCTGCGGCACATCCCTTAAAAGAGTGGGATGTGGTTACGCGCATTGGTGATTCAGCGGTGGACAATCAAGGTATGGTTAAACTGAATGGCAATTTACGAGTACGTTTCCAGTATCGTGTTCAACAATTAGCTGTCAATGGCAAAGTGCCACTCACCGTGATACGTGGTGGCAAAACGGTGAATATACAACTGCCAGTTTTCTCTAGTCGGCCTTTACTCATTCCAGATTTGAAAGGTGAGTACCCGTCTTACTTCATCTATGGGCCGATTGTTTTCTCGCGTGCCACAAATGAATTTCTTTCATTTATTTCCGGTAATGCGCCAGCCTTAAATGGTTATGCCTACAACGCCAGCCCATTATTGACACGGAGGGGCGATATGCCCGATGCCAATCATGATGAGCTAGTCGTAATCGGTTCACCTTTCTTTCCCCATAAGCTTGTTACTGGATACAGTAACCGATTCGGCTCGGTGATTCGGTCGATCAATGGTATTTCTATCAGGAGTTTGCAACATCTTGTAAGTGTTTTACGTGATTTAAAGGACGATCTTGTGGTTATCCATTTTGATCAGCGCAATGGTGAAACCATGGTACTGCCGCGCAAGAAAATGTTGGAACAAACAGAAACCGTACTTTCGGACAACGGTATTCGTTCGCAAGGTTCACCTGACATGATGGCGGTGTGGGATAAGGCAGCGAAGTAATTTTGAAACGTTTTAAAAAATAGAAGTGAACGCTGTCTGAATTTCTCGACCAACGAAAATTGAAAGCACTTTGATATGTTAAAAAATCTCTGCACTCATCATTTCAATGTGAGCACTTTTTCAAAATTAATTAAGTTGACTGGCATGGCTTTATTTTCATTAGCGCTGGCTGCCTGTGCTACAACGTCAGATACCAAGCAAAACACAGTCACTATTGAAAAAACCGTCACCACCGAAAAAACAGTTACTACCGAAAAAACTTCCCCGATTGGCACGTCTAGCACAAGCACCTCATCGACTATTGATACAAAAATTGTTGGAGTTGTCACTTCGCCTTTAGGTGATTTGAATTTGATACGTTCAGAAATTCCACCGGCTTTACTTGCTGCGGTTAAAGGACCTTATCTAGCTCTAGTAGATAACTAGACAGTGCTAAGTTTTTTCTATGCGGCCAGTTGCTGACTCTCCTCTGACACGTCGTAACGGCGGTAAGTGTCGAGTATTTTCTTGAGGCCAGGGATAGAAACGCAAACCGTGAAAAAT
>JAUSMW010000171.1 GCA_030645815.1 Candidatus Saccharimonadota bacterium | reverse complement strand
CAGTTGTAAATACCCATGTTGAGCTCGCACTAACACCCGCAAAACTATTTCCAGCCGTATCATCGATAACATTTCCGTCCATCAAAACATAATATGAGGTTTCACCGGCCAGACTGGCAGTTGGGTTGATAATTAAAGCGCTTGTTCCTGATGCGGTTACACTAATCGATGATATATCAAATGTTTCAATAATAGAATCATCACTACTTTTATAAATCACGATGTATCCGCTGCTGGTAGCGATATTTTCACTAAAGGCAATTTCAAGACTGCTATCGACTCCAAAATTACTTGCACCGTTAGCTGGTGAAAAATAAAGCACAGTGGGGTTGGTAGTATCAATTATTAAACTCTTATTGGCTGACAAACCGGTGACTGGCGTATAACTTGTTAAACTATTATTTGACTGATCCTTAATTGTCCCGCTGACACTTGCACTTAAATCCAAACTATTATCGCCACTTTGCACAGTGTAGTTACAAGTCCCCGTACTCGAATTAGAGATACTAAAAGTACAAGTTCGATCAGTATCGCCAGTTTCCAGTGTCACAGTGACATTACCGGTAGATGTAACGGCTTCAGAAAAGGTTACATCAATATCAATTACTTCTCCGACTCGATATGAACCGTTAGCTTTATCAGAAGAAATTGAAGTAATAGTTGGCGCAGTCGCGTCAGCAGTCGTAAAACTCCATTCGGTCGTAACAGAAATTCCCGAGAAAGAGTTGCTAATTGTATCATCAAAAGCATCAGTACCAACCAAAACATAATAGGCGATATTTTCGTCTAAATTACTGGCTGGATTAATAGTAATTGTCGCCGTTCCTGAACCGGTGATTTGCGCACTTTGAGCATCAATCGCCTCCACAATACTATTATCGCTAACTTTTTTAATTGTAATATCATTGTCTGAGCCGGCTTGAGCATTGACGGTTTTATTAAAATATAATGCCAAGTTTGAGTTGACAGCCACGCTGGTGGCATTATCGGCCGGATATTTTGATGACAGATAAGGCGCTCCCACTACCCCGTCATATTCATACGGCCCAATGTCCGTTGCGCCAGTTCTCGAGGCGCCCCGCTGGTCAAGCGCTGGTGTGGAATATGAACCATTAGTGGCACTTGCGCCAGCATTAATAACTGAACTCCCCGCCGATACAGCCAGAGTTTTTACACCGTTTGCTGAACCATTAATTGCCAGGGAATTACTAATATTCAAACTCTCTAAAGTCGTCGTTGTAGTATAAACAATATTGCCATTAACTCCGTTGCTAATATGTGGTACGCCAGGAGAGCTATAACTATTATATTCAGCACCAACTATTGTATTGGCGGCAATCAAGTCGCCATAGTAATAATAGTAATCAATATCAGCACCACCA
>JAUSMW010000162.1 GCA_030645815.1 Candidatus Saccharimonadota bacterium | reverse complement strand
ACTTAGGCCAAAAGGCTATTTATCTGATACATTAAGCGCGTAAGGTGAATAATTAATTTTCAATGATAAAATCTGTAGTAAATCAATACTGCATAAATTGTAACATTAAATAATTAGTTTGGAGAATTTGTTATGGAAATCCGTTATTATCTCAAAATCATTCAGCGAGGGTGGTGGTTGATATTGGCAACAACCCTGGTGGCCGTCAATATCTCCCTGATCTATTCTTATTACGTTACGATACCCATGTACGAGGCTGTGGCTCGGTTCATTGTCAGTCCCAACCTCCAAAACACCGACAACCGGGACATGGTAAACAGCATTGAAGCGCTGGATAAACGTTCAATTATCTCCACGTATGCTGAGGTTCTAAACAGCCATCAGGTTGTCAACAGCACCAAAAGCCTGTTAAGTCAAAACTCAACAGATTTTGACGCGTATATCACGACTGTGACGGTTTTGCCCGACACAAATATCATCCGTTTAAGTGTAAAAGGCCCCAACCCTGAAGTTGCGGCAATGCTGGCAAATAGTATCGGACAAAATGCCATTGATTTTGTAAAGAATTTATACGTTATCTATAATATTGATTTCCTCGACAAGGCGTTAATTCCAACCGATCCCTACCAGCCCCGGCCTGCTCAAAGTGCCGGGCTGGCATTCATTGGGGGGTTGATCTTGGGCGTGGGCTTGGCGATTTTCAAAGACCAATTATCAGACACTTTGGATAAAATAAGTCAGCGGAAAATGGTGGATGCGGAGTCTCAGGCGTTTAAGCGTGCTTATTTTGAACGACGGATGCGACAGGAAATCATCAACCAACCGGAAACCTTGCTTACATTGGGTGTGATACACCTGATGGGGATTCAGGAAATTTACGATTCTCTGCCGCAGGCTTTCCTCAACCAAATATTACGCAGGGTTACAGAAACTTTGAAGAATGAATTGCGCGGCAATGATATTGTTGGCAGGTGGTCTCAGGTGGAATTTGGCATTCTTCTGCCATCTACGAGTGGGCTTGCTGCAACAAGCAAGATAGAACGTATTCGGACGGCATTAAATCA
>JAUSMW010000161.1 GCA_030645815.1 Candidatus Saccharimonadota bacterium | reverse complement strand
ATGCAGATTAAAACGGAGTGACTAAATAAAGAGTGGGGTGTGGAGGGTTGGCAGTTACGGATAGTTATTTAATTCCGTCCTTCTTGTATTTTTGCCAAATGAAGTAGAGGACAGCTGCAGTAAGCAATATCAGCATTATTTTTAGGGCCAATGACAAAGCTGTAACCCATACGGACAATGCACCAAGTTTGATTAGGCTGATGGCTATTGCGGCTACAATTAAAATTTTCCAAATCATGTATGCTCCTTTTTTAATGTTATTTGAAGTTGTGCAGAAAAAGAAAACGCCCAAGGACATATAGACCGAGGGCGCTTTGAGGGAGTGGAGCGTGAGGAACTAAGTTGGGCTACGTTACGAAGTGCTATGTTACGATTCTTTTAGATTATCGTGGCATAAGTAACAAATAAATATATCGAGGTGAAATTGGTAGGCATGAGTATGGAGACCTATCAAATAATGACCTGATCTGATAGGCTTTGTTCTACTGGTTTGCGGTAACGATGTTCTATTTTGCAGCCCATCAGATCAGGAGAAAATTACCATGGCCATGTGTATGAAATGTAAAATAGATCGATGTCAGTGTGAACCAACAGGGCCTGTTATTCTAGTTATTCATAGCCTAGGTCTTGCCGTGCTTGGATTAAGCAGGCGTATACAGAATTCCCTTAAGCCAGAAATTGTAGGCCGCTCAATTCAATCATTGAACGTCTGCCTAGCAGAAGTTAGATCGTCTGGTTATCTTTAACGTCGGGCGCGATGATCACCAATCCAGAAATTCGAGCAGAGATTTCGAAAGCCTGGTGCACCGTTCGCAAGCTGTCATCGGCCTCACTCTCTCGAGCAACACGTGGAGGAGGATGGTCTACGGAGTCTCGTCCAGATCAATTCTACAATCTTCCGTTTTTTCTTGCGTACGCTGTGCTCGAACAAGTCTTGAACGAAATAATTAATCAACGTGTTTTTCAGTGCAGTTCATGGATGCTCGGAAATAAGATGGTTGCATCTCGCGCCTTTCTTCCCTGGCAAGACTACAACACAATCGATGCGGGAAAGAACGCACGTAACTCCCTTGCCCACGAAGCTCAGCTGCTTTCAAAAACACAATGCCTAATGTTTATCGATGGCATAGACCGAGAGCTTCAAGCCTGGGGGGTGCTATGAGCTGGTTTCTTTCCTTCGGCGCGATGCAAGGCCCAGAACACCAAACCGAAGAGCATTAGGGCCAATGTGGAGGGGAGTGGTACTGCAGATGGAGAAGGATCTATACGTGGAGGTAGGTCTGGCATTGGGCTATTTGGAGCGTACCGGGTATCAGAAAGCAAGAAGGCATGTTGTTGTCCATTAAAAAAACCCGAGCCCACAATCCATCCTAAATTATTTATTGATTGAGCACTCCACAGATTCCAACCTGAAGATGGGTCAATTAAACTGTTTAGATCGAATATGCTGCCATTGTTCCAAAGTGTTGCATGTGTACTACGACCATCATTAGTGTATGAGATGCCTACGATTTGCCCGTCTATGTTGATGCTTATCCCCATGCTTCCAAACGTCCCGTCAAGCATACCAATGTCTTTGACTTCCCCATTTTCCCATAGAGTGGCATGAGCAAATCCATTGATTACGGAATAGCCTACAATTTGTCAATTATCATTGATGCTTATTGCATCACTGACTATTGCATTGGTGGGGCCATTGGAGAGCCCTTCAAGATCAACTATTAAACCATTATTCCAAAGAGTGGCACGAGCATGATGGTTAATGGATGGATCATTTGATCCTGCTGAATATCCAACTACCTGTCCATTATTATTTATGGCTTGAGCCTGACTATCTTGATATCCCCCGAGAGTTCCAAGGTCACTCATAGTGCCATTGGCATATAGAAACGCATGTCTTGAACCCACGGTATTGGAAGCGCCAACTACTTGTCCGCTGTTATTTATACCGAATGCCATTGCACCTCTGCCTCCAAGCGTGCCAATATCTGTCGCTACCCCGTTGTTAATTCTGAAGGCA
>JAUSMW010000156.1 GCA_030645815.1 Candidatus Saccharimonadota bacterium | reverse complement strand
AGGGCGATATCCAGCATCAATTATTGAAAGCTGGCGATACCCGCGATTTGGAATTGCTTAAAACATTAAAGTCCCAAGGCATTCCTGTGGTGGCGTTATTTATCACTGGTCGCCCTATGTGGATTAACCGCGAATTGAATGCGTCCGATGCGTTTGCCGTTATTTGGCTGCCAGGTACTGAAGGTGCTGGTATTGCGGATGTGATCTTTAAAAATGCTGATGATCACATTAATTATCCCGTGAAAGGTCGTTTGGCTTTCTCCTGGCCCAAGTCACCTGATCAAGGCACGCTGAATATTGGCGATGAAACCTACGATCCGCTATTTGCTTATGGTTTTGGTCTGAATTACGGCGATGTGGATACCTTAGGTGATGATTTGTCGGAAGAGGGTATCACCTTCGAAGCCGGCTCAGCGGTGTTGGAACTATTTAATCGCCGCCCCCTAGGTGCATACGGCATTATTTTGGAGGGTAAAAATAATGACCGCGCCAATCTCAATGGCAATATCGCCAGCGTGTCAACACTGACGGTGACTTGCGTAGATCGTGACGTGCAGGAAGACGCGCGGCGTGCAGTATGGAATGGTGAAGGTGAGGGTTTGGTTGCCATTTCAACACTTAATCGTCAGGTATTGAGTGATTATTACGAGTCTGATTCTTCGTTGGTGTTTGATATTAAAGTAGACGCTGCCCCCGCCGACAAAGCTTGGGTGCGTATTGGTTGTGGTCCCTCCTGCTATTCACAAGTGGATATTACAAAGGAGCTCACCAGTATCGCTGGCGCAGGTTGGAAAACTCTGGCGGTAGATTTGAAATGCTATCCGGATGCGGGTACTGACTTTGGCTTGAAGCGCACACCGCAGGAGTTGTTTGCACTCATTCTTGAGCCATTTACGCTGGTGGCCAACAACACATTGGATGTGACATTTGCGCAGGTGCGCATTGAAAAAGGCCTGGCAGAAGGCGCCAGTGTGCGAATTAACTAAATATTATTCCCTGCCCGTTAAAAATAAGCCGCATGAGCAATTGTGCGGCTTTTTTGTGCCAGCCATTTAAACAATCAGGTGCCTGTTTTTCTTTGTTGCGTCAAGTTTGTGCAAAATGAAAAAACGCAGTGCATTTTTTTGAGCTTTTATTGTGCGAATAATTTTCTATTATTGAATTTAAATGGCGCGTTAAAAAATATTATATCCCCATTAGGGTGCGTGTAAAAAAAAGTGAAATTTTTGTAGTCTTTTTTTGATGGATTTATATCCCTTTGATTAATAATGAATTATTCCTTAAAAGTTGTTGGAGGAAATCAATTGGCATAAGCCTTGCTCTAATGGATTTCAGTCACCTCCATGTTATGCCAGTAAACATACAAGAAGCTTTTTAGGGCATAGCATATGTAAATTTTATTTTTCAAATTTATAGGAAGGGTGCGGATGAACTACACACATTTATGAAAATCTTTGGAGAAGGCTCTATGAAAAAAAATACGATTCATCTTCTTGTTGCTGCGGCAAGTTCACTGGTTTGTGCTGCTCCAAGTATTTCAGCAAAAACGTTTACCGAATCTCTGCAGCAAGGTAGCGTGG
>JAUSMW010000155.1 GCA_030645815.1 Candidatus Saccharimonadota bacterium | reverse complement strand
CCACGCTCGGAGAATAGTTGAACCCGGCGGAGGCACAGTTGTCCCAGCCACCCAGATAGCATTCTCATCAAACGTTATTTCCACTACCTTTGTGATATCAAAGCCAGGATCACTCATATAACCAGCAGCTGCAGGAGTAGCCGCGAGGATGCCTGGAATCGATGTATCAATACTTATCGCAGTGCCGACGCCGCAAGGGATTCCTCCTGGTAAGTTTACATCCCAGAACCATGCTCGGATATTGCCGTAGATATCTTTGAGTCCGAGCGATACGGCATTAATAGATTTGCATGGTGGAAATACAGTGACGGTGATTATTGAATTGGTCAAATCAGGGTCAACCGGATATTTGTATTTCCATGCGGCACTGTAAGATCCATCCGGCAAGTTTGGATTGCCCCATGCCATTACAAGACCCGGCGAACACGGATCAGAATCGCTACCGCTACATGGATTACCTGCATAAGCATACAACTCAGGTTCGTTGTATATAGTTTCTGGATAGCCTTGGTTATGCCACTTTTCCATGTAGGCAAGTCCATTAGCCTCGTCAACAGGACTTACAGTACCATCGAGTACAGCCGCTTCCCACACCGCAAACCCATCTATAGCAACATAAGGATGCGGCGTTGCCGTTGTCGTCGTTGTTATTTCAAAAGCCATATCGATTGGCTTGCCGGCATAGGGATGAGTAGCTGGATATGTCATGTCCTGCCACGAACCGTCGATTGCAACGTAACCGGCTTTATCCTGCCAATTCTTGCGAGATGTTTTCCAGCCGAACTGTGTGGGGCCAGCAGCACCGTCAGCTGTAATAACATAAACATCAAGCCAGTAAATCTTCGGATTAGCCGCATTACCCTGCTGCACAAACCAGGGATTAGTAGGAGAATTATTAATCTTAATGTCATAGCGCCATATTTTGTGGTCGCCATTCGGAGTAAGCGTGCCTTGAATATATGGGTCCCACCACCATTCAAAATAGTTGCCCAAATTATAGACGAGCTTCTCGGTGAATTGGCCTTGGACAAAGTCTCCTGACCACAAGAGAGCTCCCGGCATGCTGGGAGTGGTACCATTCGCAGGAATGTCCTCGTGAATACTTAGATGAATCTGTGTAACCTGGGTTTTTATATCACCTTTCCAAGATCCCCAGAAATGTACGTCGCTGATAGGACCGGTCGTAGTACATTTGAAATCATCCGCAAGAGTACGTTTGATGCCGTCATTACGGTCGCAACGAATGTCGATGCCATTTACAGTCGTATCAGGCAACTGAGACCATTTGACGCTGGCCACCGCACCCGATGAAACTATCATCACACCCAACAACGCTAAGAAAATTCGCAATACTAACAGTTTTGATTTTTGAATCTTCATGAGCAATTCCTCCTAAAAAATAGTCTATACTTTTCACTCAAACGTTTAAAGGGATCCATCAACTCATACTCATACCATATTGCGATCCTCCCATGGAGTCCGAAAGCATTTGCCAAACAGATGGAAAATCTGATGCGTGTAGTTTTGAGAAATAAGTGATAGGGAAATAAATTAACAGTAAGAGTGGTACTGAGGAATAGCCACAAGAGCAGGCATTCGACAAAGAAACCATATTTATCTCCCATTATTCCTATGGGAATAATAGAAGATATATTAACTTATAAACAAACCAAGTCAAATGATTTCTTGAAAATTATTCTGCTTGCGGTGAAAGCGATGGCTTTTATCCACCTTCACAATCTCCATATTCAAAAATATAGAGATAAAAAATGTATTCAGATGGCCTCGAACCCCTACAACTGGACTACAACCAGAAAGCTTAATATCTATCAATTTTACAAAAATGTTGATTTCTTAAGTCTTTCTATGTCAAGTAGTTATAAAAATCTGAAAAAAGTCCGACATCTTATATATCCTGTGTACTTCGGCATAGCTACCTGTTACCCAATTTCAAAAACGCTTCCATACCTTCTGCAGCGGGACGCGTCAACGGTAAGATTTACGTTGTCTTACCATCACTATATGGCTATAAATATACCCATTAACCTTAAATTGGAAGGAAACGATTATGCCATGGTTATTAGTCATTCCGTTTGTTGTCATCTTTTTGTTTTCCGGTATCCGGATCGTGCGGCCTACCGAGCGAGGTCTTGTCGAGCGGCTGGGGAAATACCGAAAATTCGCCAATCCGGGCTTTAACTGGATCATTCCCGTAATAGACAGAATGGTCGTGGTAAATATAACAGAGCA
>JAUSMW010000153.1 GCA_030645815.1 Candidatus Saccharimonadota bacterium | reverse complement strand
CACAATTGACAATTGTACAATTTGTGCTATAATCATCATCAAACTGCATAGGTTTGGTGGGACGCAGGTTTGTAGGGATGCCCTAGTGCATACTTATAGCCTTTAACATTTTGGCAAAAAACCAATCACGCTCATTTAACGTACCCATAACTAATCAGACCCCCGCACAATCATGTGCACCTAATAAGGAGAAGATCATGAAACTATTCAATACTGTTCGCCGTCTTCGCAAGCAATTGGCTGCAACGGCTATCGTTTTGACAGCAATCGCTTTCCCGGTAGTCTCAATAGCTGCCCAGACAGTGAAGCTCGAAGGTTCACTTGGCGTTGCTAACGTAACGCGAGGTGATACTAAGTACGCCCGTTCAGTAAACGCCAGCTACGACCAGGTCGTTAAGCTGCAGGTTTACTACCACAACACTGAGAACCCAAATTCTGGCAAGGTTGCCAAGAATCTAACAGTTAAAATTAACATTCCCAAAGCCGCTGGCAAGACCCAGACGGTAAGTAGCAAGATAAGTGCAAGTAACGCTAATACAGTAAAGAGCACAGCGACTGTTAAGCTCGACAAATCAGACGCCTACCTACAGTACATTCCTGGTAGTGCCGTTTGGAAGCACAACACAGGTACAAACCAAAAGGTTAAGTACGTTGAGACTAAAATCTCTGATAACGTAGTTAATGCTGGTCAGGGCCTTCGTCTTGAAGACGAAAAACCTTGCTACAATTTTGCCGCTACCGTAACTGTTCTGGCCCGCGTTATGCGCCCAGGAGTTCTGGTAACCAAGCAAGTTGAAAAGGCTAGCGAAACCGGTAAATGGGCAAGCAGCAACACTGCTAACCCTGGTGATGTACTAAAGTACAAGATTAGCTACAAGAACAACGGCAATACTAACCAGTCTGACGTTGTTATCCGTGACAGCCTACCTGTAAAAATGAGCCTTGTTCCTAACACAACCCGTCTGTACAACGCCACAAACCCTAACGGTACCCTATACAACAGTAACAACATTACTCGCGGCGGTATCGTAATAGGTAACTATGGCCCAGGTGCAATCGCCTACATTACTTTTGAAGTAAAGGTACCGGCTGCTACTGCACTAAACTGTGGTGAAACAACGTTTACAAACGTTGGTGTCGCTCGGCCAAAAGGCATGAACGAGTACTACGACAGCGCAGTAACTACTGTTAACAAGGTTTGTGAAAACCAGCCAGTTTACAGCTGTGATCAGTTTACGCTGACTGCTGACAAGAACCGTACGGTTACCGTAGCTAAGTTTAGCTATACTGCCAAAGATGGTGCCACGTTCAATAACGCGGTCCTCAACTGGGGTGACAACAGCAACGAACTAACAACCAACAACGTAGTTGGCCAGAAGCACACTTTTGCTAAGGACGGTGAGTACACCGTACGTGCAACTGCGCACTTCACGGTTAATGGCAAGGATGTAACAAGTGTTGGCAACTGTACCCAAAAGGTCAGCTTCAACACTCCTACAACACCTACCACTACTACGACTCCAACCGAGCTACCAAACACTGGTGCCGGTGAGGTGATTGGTTTGTTCGCAGCTGTTACAGCTGCGGGTGCTATCGCACACCGCTTCATGAGCCGTCGTACCGTTCGCGGTTAACGGAGAGCTTCACATAATGCTAGCCCCGGGTTACCTGGGGCTAGGTTATAAGGGCTGTTGCGAACGCAGCATTTGGAATGTTCCTCGAAAACTGTGGATAAACACTAGCGTTTGAACACATTTTGTGATACATTCCAAGTAGTTAACTGAGCAAACGTGACTGACCGCTCAAGAGACATCTCTTACACAATCCCCCGGCATGTTCGGGGGATTTTGCTAGGAGAGACTCTTGTCGGTTCGCCCCTGTTATGTTATGCTTTTTTAGTTATAACTCTCAACAAAACCAAAGGTTTTGCCCAAAACCCTAATCCAAGGAGCCAAAGGCGACTGAATAGGATTTTGAGAGGATGACCGTAGCCGTGAGTTGAAGCTTTTGCAATAAGT
>JAUSMW010000049.1 GCA_030645815.1 Candidatus Saccharimonadota bacterium | reverse complement strand
CCTTGCTGCGCCGTAATGATTATCCCGACGGCCAGTTCACCCTGGCCTTTGTCGGCTACGGCGACGAGGCGCATAACAGTGTGATCGAACTGACCCATAACTGGGGCGTCGAGAGCTATGAGTTGGGCGCGGGTTATGGCCATATCGCCCTGGAAGTGACAGACGTCTACAAAGCGTGCGAGGACATTCGCGCCCGTGGCGGCAAGATCACCCGTGAAGCCGGGCCGATGCAGCATGGCCGCAGCATCCTGGCCTTTGTCGAAGACCCGGACGCACCCCAAAGTTTTCACTGAATTGACATCCCTCCAAAGTCTACTATTTATGGACAGACAAGCCTCTACGAGGAAATCTGGACCATGCCCCTTGAACGAGCACAATCAGTCCTTCTTAAGCATTTCGCGCTGACCCGTACCTGCTCCTTGCCAGCCGGCGAGGGCGCTCTTGTGACTACTCCGCTTGTCGCCTACCTATCTGCTCCTGTCCTAGATGGGCCGATCGCTTTAGCTGTGCGCGAGAGGATCACGTTCCCGGTGGTTCGGACCCGTGAGGGTGCTCCTTGGGCTGAGGCTTGCCTGTATCTAGTTCATAAACTGTTCGTAGATCAAGTCCAAGTGAGCACTTGTGTGTCTCTATCTAAAGATCTGGCTCTCTACAGGAGATATTTGGATGAGAGTGGATGTGACTTTAGGTATTTCCCGGAGTCGACGTTTGAGCGTGTTACTTATAGGTACAAAGGCCACTTAAAAATACAGGTTAATAGTGGGGCTCTAGGGTTAAAAACAGCAAGGCGTAAGATGTCTAGCGTAATCTCCTTCTATAGATGGATGATTTTTCATGGGATCTTCAAACCTGCAAATATCCCCTGGAGAGAGAGAGAGATTTTGATACAGATTGATGGTGACTATAGAGGTAATGGCCGGCGCAAGGTTATAACAACTGACTTGGCATTTAAGGATGTCACCGAAATCGATCATTCTATTATCACGGATGGGGGGCGTCTTCGCCCAATTTCCAGTGACAATCAGATGGAAATAATTCGCGCGCTTGATGCTTTAAATAATCCAGAGATGTATTTTTCTCATTTGCTTGCATTGTTTAGTGGGGCAAGAATTCAAACAGTTCTGACTATGCGCAGGGATGAAATTATTGGGTGCGTACGTGGGCCTAATAATTGCGCGCATATAAAGGTTGGTGCTGGAACTGGTATAGATACGAAAAAAAATAAGAAATATGTATTGGTTGTCCCTTGGGATTTAATTGAGAGGCTCAGGGTATATGTGGGTAGTGAGCGCGCAACTAAAAGGCTTGCGATTTCAAAAGGTGGGAGATTTAAAGAGAAGGAATATCTATTTCTAACTAATCGAGGGGAGCCGTATTATAAGTCGATACAAGATCCTGGATATGATGAAAAAAGATATAGATCTGAAGGTGCTGCTATAAGGCAATTCATAAACGATAGAGTTAGACCTTTGTTAAGTGGCTGCGTAGATGATGGCTTTAGTTACCGCTTCCATGATCTCCGGGCCTCTTTTGTCATGAATCTTTATAGTAGCCTCTCAAAATTGTTACTGAAAGGTGAGATTACAGATATTTATTTGAGAGAGTATCTGCGGTTTAGATTAGGGCAATCAAGTAAAAAGTCTCTAGAGAGCTATATGAAATTTATTTCTGTCAATGAAATAGCAGATAAAGCTCAGTGGGACTGGGAAAAGCATCTTGTTCGAATGCTGAACGGCGGTTGACAGATATGGCAGTTTTCTCTCGTAGGGAAATAGTCTTCCTAGATGTATTTCAGGCGAGTGACTATTTGGTTTTCGCCCCTGAAAGAATTGTGCTCAGGGCAGGGGCTAGAACCTTTGATATTGGAGCTTATTGCTACTCATTAAGGGAGGCTAAAGCTGGCACAAGAAGCCTTGTGAAACTTGTTGATTTGAGTTCCTACTGCCAGTTTAGATCAGCTCTCGTAGGTGTGTTAGTTAAATATTGTATAAATATTGTAACTCTAAGTGGTATGCCTAATAGCACGATGTCCACGAAGTGGAGCATGTTAAAGAATTTTCTTGAGTGGTGCGATGAGAGTGGCAATTTTGTTGGGATGTCTATTTCTGTAGTGCGCAGGACTGTTGTTAAAAAGTACTGCGAGCACCTGGCATATTGTGCTCGCCTTGATGATAGGGCAACCAATAAATACGCTAATTTGCAAAATCAAATTATTGAAATACTAACTCAGGCTTATAATGATGATTTTGTAGGACATGGAATTCTAAGGTTGAGGTTGAATAATTCGCTATGCGTGCCTACTGCGCCTCCTCCTGATGAGGACCAAGTTAAGTCTTTAGATATGTGCTATGCGGTGTATAAGGGCTTTTCAGCTTTTTTCATGGGATTCCAAAAATATCCATTTAAATGGGATCTTCCAAAATACATAGGTCAGGCTGTCTGGGTATTTCCATGCATTATTAAATTCATTTCGCCACTAGATAGCCAGCGCTGCTCTGGATTGAATAGGGCTGCCGGGGTTATAGATTTTAATAATGGTTGTGTACTTTCTTTGGAGCTTGCTGAGAAAGTATTTAATAACCGGGATACCGCAAGATCTTGTCGAAACTTGATGCTTCAGACGATTGCTCATGCTAATAGCGATCCGCGTAATTTTCGACGTGTGGAGTTAGCTAGATATGCAATGTTTGCATTTTTTTTTATTTTTCAGGCTAAGGCTACGGTTAGTCTTACTCAAGCAATTGATTTGAAGTGGAGTGGAGAATACTCGATTTCAAAAGCTGATCCTAAATTTAGAGTAATAAAATTCAGGGCCGGAGCAAAAGTACAGAATTTCCGTGTGTCTAGTGATTTTGTGCCCGAGTTTGAAGAGTTCTTGAAGTTCAGGGCGCGGTTGCTGGGGGAGTGTAAGTGCGATTATCTATTTTTTAGTTTTGATAGTAAGAAAGGACCATTTCCTCTTCCTGAAGGTATCGTACAACAGTTCAATCGAACTCTGAATAGGGTAGATCCTTGCTTTAGGTTATTACGTACGAGAGAGTGGAGGGCTGCTAAATCTGACTTCCTATTGTCTTCAAATAGTCCAATTATTGCGTCAGATAGCCTTCAGAATACTCCCGAAACTATCGTGGACCACTATGCAGAAGGGCGTGATACTGATCAAAAAATACAATTTAAAGCATTTTATGAGCGATTATCTGAAGTAGTAGTTAAAACTACAATTAGTTTATTACAGATAAGCGTTGCTTGCTGTGATTCTTATGGTTCTCCACTTGCTGAGAGAGGGGCGCCAATTGAGCCAGATTGTACAAAAGAATTTGGTTGTTTATTTTGTGCGTTTCTCAAAGTTCATGCTAGTGAAGGTGGCGTGAGGAAGTTGCTTAGTTGTCGCTACTTTATTTACCGTATTTCGTATATAAATTCTTCTACTAAGTCGCAGGACGACTTGTATGCACCAATAATTCAAAGAATTAATGAAATTGTTGAGTATATCAGAGTGGCCTCTGAAGAGTTTGGGGCTATGGTGGAGCGGGTTGAGCGCAGTGTTGATGTTGATGAAGAACTTGATCCATATTGGGAAAGCAGAATTCAGGTCTTAGTCGAAATTGGTGTTCTATGATGAGGGTTAATTCGAATATTCAAGGTGGCCCGAATATCGTTGGTATCGACCAAGATGCTGTTCCTATCGAAGGGCGAGTTGTAAGTTGGGCATTGGATGGATCCCCTGTCTCTGATTTTGCAGACAATGTTTGGGACTTCTCTGCGTACTCCCCGAGTACCAAAGTAAGGCGATTTAATTTTGATCACTGGTGTAAAACGGAATCTTTACATGAAAAATGTCTGATAGTCGAGCTTAAGAGGTTGATGTATTTAATAATTTGGATGCGCCACGGGTGCCAGTTATCCATTACTACAGTTCGGCACTATTTTGATTTGTTGGTGTTGATCTGTAGGTTTGCATCTAAGGAGAAAGTCACTCTGTCTCATGTGCTGTCAGTAAACGATCTTTTTACAAATTTCATGAATTCTCACAGTCCTAAACAGTTAAGAAGTCTGGCGCAAGTTGTATCTGTTCTGCAACAGTTTAGTGCAAAGGATTTAGGTTTTGTTGTTGTTGGTCGTTCGTGTTTATTGACTGCTAGAGCGTTGCAGGTTGCTTTTCGTCAAGATTCACCAGATAGACAGCATCCTCCATTGCCCGCTAGAATATATTCAATATTGATTTCGAAGTTGACATCAGAACTGGAGGTGAATGAAGCTTTACTTGATCGGCTTTTAGGGGTTCTAGTAGATACAGATCAATATCGAAAGCGAAATCATAAGGGAAAAGGGTTTATGCCTAGGGGGGCATTTGTTGCGGTACTTAAAAATTATAATTTGTATGATGCTTTTGCGGAAAGAGGGTTAACATTAAATTTGTATGGTATAAACCGTCTTATTTTGGAGATGTATCTTTGTTCAAAGTTATTGGTTCATTTATTTTCTGGTATGCGCGATGGTGAGGCAGAGTTCTTGCCTTATGATTGTTTGGCGCCTGTAGCCGAATGCGGGCCTAAACATTACGCTATCAATGGGTTTACAACAAAATATGCGAATGGGAAAAAG
>JAUSMW010000127.1 GCA_030645815.1 Candidatus Saccharimonadota bacterium | reverse complement strand
TGGTTAGTTTAACTGTTGTGCCTGGCTCACCTCGTATTTTATCTACGGCTGCACTCACGCTGATATCTGGATCGACTCATCATCAATCGCCGCAACTACATCTTTGGCTTTTAATCCAGCCCTATCGGCGGGAGTACCAGTAATTGGCGCAATGATAACCAGGTTCTTGTCTTCTTTGCCCAGTTCGGCACCTATGCCACCAAAGGAGCCGCTTAATGCTTCGTCGAACTCTTGGCTGGCTGCATCGTTAAAGTACTCGGTATAGGGGTCGCCGGTGGCCTTAGCTAGACCTTCTTTCAAGCCATCAATTAGCTTCTCTACATCAATTTCACCGTCATAATTCTGCAAAAGCTCAGCATAAAGCTCGTCTATCGAGCTGTAGTCGAGCTGACGTACAACGGCTTGGTTGCTAACAGATGGTTTCAGGCTGTTAAAGCTGATCCTGCCATTGCCAATCCCCCATCCCGTAAAGAACAACGCCGAGGCAACTAACAGAGTACCGGCAAATGAAAAGATTCTTTTACGGTTCCACTTTTTTGAATTACTTTTTTGTTCAATTACCATGAATGTATAGTTCCCGCAATCTCTTTAGCCATTACTAGTATTATAGCATTACTAGACACCGCAAGACTCATGTTTATGCTTTGCAGTCGTGGCTAAATCTACGCCTAGTAATAAGTGTTATAGCTACAGCCCGAAGGACCGCCGCTCATATGAGCATAGATGCTAATAGCGCCGTTGTTATGTTCAACGATGGCAACGTAGCCATAGGCATTGTTACTCGTACCAAGTACTTGGTTGGAACAGCCTCGATACATATACCCGCTGTCGATAGCACTAATTGCCATCCCGGCAGGACCAGCGTAATCAACTCCCGGATGGTGACCACTGTAATAGATAGGATCCGAGTTCCAGTAACCCTGACTTATCCACGCTGGTGGCATTAGAACGGGTTGATGCTGTATGTAGTCGGCTGGGTTTCTAGTAGAGCCGCCCTGTCTAACTTCTAGGTGTAGGTGCGGGCCGCTTGATAATCCTGAACTGCCAATTCCGCCAACAATATCTCCTGCGCTAACCGGGCCTACTGGCGATGTTCTATAACTACCAGAGCCGATAGCCCTGGCCAATGCAGCGTCTGCTTCAGCCTTCTCTTTCTTAAGCTTACTAACTAAATCTTTGTACCTTGCTTCTTCGCCACGGGTAACAGATAACAGGTTGGCTTGTTCGGTCTTGTTTTGTTCAAGAACTGTTCGCTGGGCTTCCTGTTGAGCCTTAAGAGACTTTTGTTCGTCTTGTTGGGCTTGGATCTGAAGCTTAAGCTGAATAATTTTCTCGGTAGACTCCTGTATGCCGGTTTTTAGTCGTTCTAGATACTCCTGATCATTGATAAAGTCCGAAAAACTATCACTGCCCACAAGCAACTCTACTGTTGACGCCCCACCGCGCTTGTATAATGCTCTCATGCTTGATTTGAGTAGCCCCTTTTGGCGTTCTAGTTCGGTTTGGGCGTTCTCAAGATCAGTCTGAAGTTGCTGTAGCTTAACATCTATCAGTTGAATTTGCGCGGTGGCTTGGTTGATCTGAATACTCAGGCCGGCGACAGTATTCTTTAGAGTGCTAACCTGAGCCGATAGCTCTTTTGCTTTGGCGTTATTAGCGTTAATGGCCTCTTGCAA
>JAUSMW010000118.1 GCA_030645815.1 Candidatus Saccharimonadota bacterium | reverse complement strand
GTACGGCTAACGGAGCGTCCGTTATCTGCGAGGCAGCAAAGACCGACAACGCAACAAGTATGACAACGAATATCATTACGACGATGCTCTATATTCTTGGCATCTTGGCGGTGATCATGATTATCTTTGGCGGTATCCGTTATGTTCTTTCTGCCGGTGACGCCAGTAAGATAAAAACAGCTAAGGATACGATCATGTATTCTGTCATTGGGTTGATTGTCGCAGTACTTGCCTATGCGATCGTTAACTTTGTCGTTACGAGAATTTAAAAATAAGGAGAAAATGATGAATAAAATTAACCTAGTTGTACTAACCTTTGCCATGCTTATCGGAGTCGCTGCGCTAGCACCGGTCCATTCCGTAAACGCCGATAATAAGTCAGAGATATTAAAGGGAGTAAACACAACGGGTGGGTCTCAGAACACAAAATCATTGGATACAACGATCAAAGACGTCGTTAACGTCATGCTATATATCATCGGCGTGCTCAGCGTTATCATGATTATCTTTGGCGGTATTAAGTATGTGATATCTGCCGGAGATTCTAGCAAAGTAACCTCTGCAAAGAACACGATAATGTATGCCGTCATTGGATTAGCGGTTGCACTGCTTGCCTACGCAATTGTGAACTTTGTATTGACGGCTTTGTAGAAGAATACTATTAACAAAACCAGTTTAATCTGCTATAAAATAGAGAGAGTAATCCTAAGAAAGGGAAAAATAAATGAAAAACATTATTAAGAAAAGTCTACAAGGTTTGTTGCTTGTGCCAGTATTCGCACTCGGAGTAAGTTTTGTTGCGCCTGTGCTTCAGCCTGTCGATACCTACGCCGCATATACTGCGCGTGATGGTGCTGGAATCGCGCAAACGGATGAAATGCCTACGACAATCGAAGGCGAAGGTGGTGTTTTCCAAACTATCACCAACGTGATGCTTTTCATCATCGGTGCAATTTCAGTCATCATGTTGATCCTTGGTGGTATTAAATACGTCGTATCTGGTGGCGACAGCAGCGCGGTCACAAGTGCAAAAAACACAATCTTGTACGCCGTTGTTGGTATTATCGTTGCCCTACTCGCCTACGCGCTGGTAAACTTCGTCCTAACAAGCTTTAGTGCAGCCTAGTTACCCTATTCAGTCTTAGGTAATAAAAACGCTCCGTCATACGGAGCGTTTTTTAATCCTTCTGATTATCTG
>JAUSMW010000114.1 GCA_030645815.1 Candidatus Saccharimonadota bacterium | reverse complement strand
CAAATGCGTAGCGGGGAGTAGTTGTGCCAATACCAACGTTGCCGGAGAAATAAGCGCTGTAATTGTTGTCGGCGGTTGAGCCTGAAGTGTCAACATACAAACCATAAGAAGTTGAAGTGCCTGCTCCGGCATTGTCCGCAGTCAAGGCAATATATTGCCCATAGGTATTGATGGTTCCGCCTGTAGCTCCGGTTCTTGTCACATCAACCCTTGAACCGTAAGTGGCGTCTGTTCCCGTGGTGACTATTCCCGTATCCGTAACTACGCTCCGCAAGCCATAGAGATTGCCAGCTGTGGTTGAAGTGCTTATTGCTGTTGATATAATCGCATTCCCATTGACTCCTCTTAAATAATGGGCTTCAATTTCCGCAGCCGACAACGCCCGATTGTAAATGCGGACTTCGTCAAGAGAGCCACTAAAATAAGATCCAAGACCATAAGCCTTCCCACCTAAAGACAAGTTACTTCCAGTATTAGCCACATTACTTGACAAGGTATTTACATTAATAGTTTGAGACAGAGAAACACCATTTTTATAAAGAGTAACGCCCGCTGCTGTCCTACCCACCACTGTTATAGCAAAATGAACCCACTGATTAGCATCAGCCACAGCATAGCCACCAACATAGTGAACATACAATTCATTAGAGTCAGCAACTACCTTTTGCTGAAATATGATATTCAGACCTGTCCCACCAAAGTATATACCCTGAAAGGCGGGGTCAGTACCCTTATTCAGAATACCTTGCCCTGTTGGCGCCGCCGCCACCTTTTGCCACCATTCGTAAGTATATGAACCAGTGGTATCACCACCAAAGGCAGTTTGTAGAGTAGAAGGATTACCAAGATTAACCTCATCATCCACGCCATCAAAACTCAAAGCGTTACCGAATTTGCCAGTTGACCACGTAGGAAGACCAGTTGCCCCAGTTAAAATTCCGTTATTGCTATTAGACGAACGGTCATAAGCTATTGTTCCTGCACTTTCGGACAATGGATAATAGGAAATCAATCCTTCGGTACTAAGAAAAGAGAGCGAATTGAATAATCCAAAGTTGGCAGTTTGAAGTGAATCAGCAATGATATTACCGACTGAATCAACTTGAAATTTGCCGGTTGCACCCACTGTTAAAAGGTTGATCAGTGTTGTTGTCCCGATGCCGACGCTGCCGGAACTTTGGACTAAAATCACGTTGCCATTTGTTTGAACTACTAAAGCAGGTGTGGAAGT
>JAUSMW010000094.1 GCA_030645815.1 Candidatus Saccharimonadota bacterium | reverse complement strand
TCACTAGCTATTGCTGTAACTGTTCTTGTTTCTGCTGAGACAGTTATTCTGTCTCCTACTTGCAACTCTGTAGTGAACTTAGTACCAACACCTACGACAGCTGTTGAGGCTGCAGGGTCAATTGAGCCAGTTAGTACAGTTGTAGCGTTGGCTCTGATCAATGAACTGCCAGATTGTAATACAGCCGCAGGGGTTAGCTGTGATGCATAGCGAGTACCAGTGCCAGCATCGTTGATTGTTGCTTGATCAGTGCCAGCTGTAGTGTAGTAGGTGTTGTCGGCAAGGTAGTTGTTTGTGCCGCTTTGTATTTCTATGGCATAGCAAGTCACTGTACAGCTATCGTCGGATATAACATTACCGATAACAGTACTATTATCAGCTCCTAATATAATCGCATAATTATCTGTGGTGTCACCGTTATTAACAAATGTATTATTCGACACCGTATTGCCTGTACCACCAACATATAGGCCTGAAATATTATCTTCAACTATGTTATTGGAGAAATTATTGTAGTCAGAGGATGAAAACTCTATATATACGCTATTTTTAATGCTGTTATCTGAAACTATATTATTATGTGAGGCATCAGCAGTAAATCCACCACCATTTGCGTATATTATATTGTCCGTAATTATGTTGTCGTTAGCTGTATTAAGACTGATAGCATCATAACCGCTACCGGTTATTGTGTTGTTGGTTATTATATTTTCGCTGGAGCCCTGCAAAAGTAGGCCGAGATGTCCGCTGTCTTTTATCAGGATGCTAGATATGGTGTTATTGTTTGATGCGTTAAGCACTATACTCCTCCCGCCGCCAGAGCTATGAAAGTTAACCACCTCAAGGCTCAACAATTGCCCACCAGATCGCGCACTAGAGCCCATATTGTCAAAGTAAACGCCTATCTGATCACCGGCAGTATTCAAGTCACTTCTACCATTAAGCTTCAAATCACGAATAACTACACCGGTACCAGTTGTTGTGTCGGAGTTTTCTATAAGGTTGTCTGTAGCATCTATATCGTCAAATTGGATCTCTGTACCAACCCCACTACCTGCAAGGGTAGTGTTGTTAGGTATTAGGATTGTACCGTCTGCTACATATGTTCCTGCAAGAAGTATTACCTTGCCGCCAGCTGCATCTGTTAGAGCAGAGTTTATTTCTGTTTGGTCGGCTGTACCGTCAGCGACGTAGTCTGCGTTGTCTTTTTCACTCTGAGTAGAGTCACTGGCGGCGACAACTACGAACTCGCCACGGTCACTCTGCCATTTACCGTTGGCATAGGTTAGGAGTGAATCAGTAGTGCTGTCAAAGTAGATCATGCCTTCAGTTGGGCTGCCTGGGCGTGAGGCTGTGTTGCCACCAGTAACAGTTAGACTTTGAGAAGCAGCAAGAGTAACAGAGCCTGTAAAGTTAACATTACCAGTAGTGTCGTCAACCGTAATTCTTGTCGTACCATTTGTTTCAAAATTAAGATCATAGGTGTCGTTAGTACCTATGGTGATGGCTGCGGTAAAGCTGTTGCCGTTTTGGACAATATCCCCTGAACCTGCACAGTTAGAAAGACTTAATAAACAGAAAGTATCATTAGCTGTAGTAGTTGGTATGGTGTAGGTGTAGTTACCGGCCGTAGCATTAACTGCTATCGTGCCATAGTTGCTACTACCGTCACTGATAACTAGACTACCCGCTTGAGCATTAGTTCCTAAAGTAGACGTTCCGCCTTGAATAGTGAAGTTACCACCGTTAGTCGTCGTCAACCCTGATCTACCCAAAGTGAGGGCACTGGCGTTAGCCGATCCCAAAGATATAGTCCCAGTAGTGCCTGTAGCTGTACCGACATCAAGTGTAATATTACCTGAGTTGCTAGTAGCTCCTAGTGCATTACCTGTGGTGATGGATACTCCATCTGTGGGGGTGCTTACTGCGTTGGTGCTTGATGATGCAACATTAGATGCTTTAAAGGCATATGGTACTGCAGTGAGTTTGAATCTAGGTGTCATTTCTCCGTCCCATGATGCTCCTCCACCGCTTCCACCAATGTTCATGCTTAGGTAGAGGTCTTGGGACCAGTCAATGTTAGGTAGTGATGTAACACTACCTAGGTAGACAGAGTAGTACCCCTTCTGAATGGATACTAGGTTTCCTGTGGTTCTTGTTTCTGTCCATAGACAGTCTTCATCAGCAACAGCACCAGGGTTAGTAGTACATGCTCCTTGAATTGGTGTTTCTCCACCATCAACTGCAGAAGCATTGTAGAGTTTAAATTCTACATGATAGTTACCGTCAGGGACTAGATCACCTGATGCTGTTAGTAGTCTTCCTTGGAAGTTTAGTTGGTTGGAGGTGGCAGCTGTGACTTGGTTTGTTCTAACTGTAACAATCATTGTGCCTGCAATGATTACAAGGATACCAAGCAAGCTCAACGCTCGGGCGCATGAGGTTGAGCTTGCACGATATCCTTTATAAATAGAGAACCAAAGTCCGCTCAACGCTCGGGCGCATGAGGTTGAGCAGACACTGATTCCCTTAGCAACAAAAGTTAAAGCGACCCAAAGTCCGCTCAACGCTCGGGCGCATGAGGTTGAGCAGACACTAGGTCGCTTTATAAAAGCAAATAAACTACCAAAAAAGCTCAGCATCCGGGCGCATGGAGCTGAGCTTTTTAAGTAGTTTATAAAGTTTGAAAAATGCCCTAAAACGACAGCAAGGGATAGCTTAGCCATCCCTTGCGTACCTTTAATAATAAGTACGTGTTTGTGTTTTTTTGTGAATTTATTTTTCATGTGTTGCTTTATTTTTATAGCAACACAGACGTCAGAAAACTGCGAGATTTTCCGACACTGCGCCCGTCTCTGGTGGTTTTAACACCTTTGACTCCATTAGTGTATAACAAATGTGTTCACTAATTCAAGATAATTATGTTTATTTTATAG
>JAUSMW010000093.1 GCA_030645815.1 Candidatus Saccharimonadota bacterium | reverse complement strand
CCACTAGCTTTTTGCTATGCGTTATGACAATATGTAGTCATGATTTGTATAAAGTGTGGGCGAAATAATACATCTGTCATCAACTCTAGGCAGAATAAAAAGACATCAACTGTATGGCGTAGGCGCAAATGTAAAGATTGCGGCCAGATATATACAACCTACGAAGATGTAGCGATTGATCAGATACTGGTTATCTCTGATATAGACTCCCTCCCCTTTCATCACGCTAAACTGTTAATTAGTATCGCTAACTGTTTTGAACATATACCTGTAAAACGTGCTGAGAACGCCGAGGCGCTTGCTAAAACCGTAGAAGCCAAACTCCTCTATGCTGGCAATAAAACAACTCCAGAGGCTATTAGCGTGGCCGTGTATGCAAGTTTGAAGCACTTTGACCGTCTGGCTAGTGTGCAGTATGCAGCAAAACACTCGATATATCTAAAGAAACACCTACGAGTATAGTTATTTAGTGGCTTTTTCAGTCACGTCGAATTTATCCATGTACTTGCCGATGGCTAGACGAGTCTGTGAATAAAACGAAGCTAATGATCCGTATGCGATAGCAGTTATAGGCATCAGTACCCATTGCAACAACATTAGTACTGAACGATGGCGCTTGTAGCGCTCTGGTCGCGGCGGTAGCATCTTGAACGTCAGGAATATCGTGATAAATATACCTATCATCGCCAGGCGTTGGATAGAGCTGATAACCTCTGGTAGCTCGTGTACGATGATGCTACGTGAGGATTCTTGGTTGATTAGTAAGGGTACCCAGCCCCCTACGGCTACCAAAATAGACATACTGGCCCAAGTTGTGTGGTTGTCGATTAACCTCAGCAAATGTGCGAATCCAGAGACAAAAGGCACGCTACGCTTTTTATTAAAAATTCGAACAGCAACATATGGCACATCCGAGGCTCCGTATGCCCATCGTCGCACCTGTACAAACTGAGCTTTCAGAGTTTGCCAGTACGTACTAGCTAGTACGGCGTCTTGATAAATTGGCACATATATCGGTACAACAGAGTATTTACCATCAAAATGGAAATAGCTGCGCCAATATTGGTGACCATCCTCAACAATCGTTCGCACACTCCAAAAATCCATATCGTTCAGGGCTTTGTACGGCTGCGAATGCGAGGCAAAGTTACGCAGTACATGGGGTCGCATAGATATGATGATGTTAAAGAACGAGTTACCAGTAGCAACCACACGCATCGGTGCTGGTGCATCCCATATATTGTTCAAAAATAATGCAATTGGCTGGAATGATAGGTTGTCGCGGTTCGGATGCACAATATATTCGTAGGTCACATACGAGAAATAACCCTTGTCAGGGCGGTTATCACTATCTAGTGTCGTTATTATAATTTTGTCGTTTTCGATATTTGGCTGAGTTTTGAGCCATTTACGTAGGTGCTTGCCGGCATAGGTAACATTTGCGCCCTTGCCCGCTACTTCACCTGGTATATCACGCGGGTGTTTAACAGGTATAAAGGCATAGAAATCTTTACCAAAGCGCGATTCGAGCTTTTGTACGGTTTCGTGCATATCGGGTCCACCACGCTCCTCAAAGGCCATCAAAAATATGATTTTTTCATTCGGAAATCGAGTTTTGCTGACAGATTCGATTGTTGGACCTAGCGTATCGAGACTTTCATTGTATGCAGCCACGATAACGGCGTGATAAACATCATCAACCTTGGGGAAATCATCTGGATTTTCGCGAATTGCCTGCAGATTACGCAGATGCTGTTTGCTATGAAAGCCTTTTTCAATCTTTTCTGGCAGAGCTTTTTTTGGATTTTCGGCAATTGTGATATCACGTAGGCGTTTTTGCCAATTAACTGCTTGGGCAGATTGTAATTGTCCATAGCCCTGTATAGTTCGGGCGGCAATAGTTACAGATTTAATAAACAGCGTTAATATCACCGCTAACAAATACATGGCGGCTAGAAATGGGTTAAATATAGATAAAACTACTAATAATAGTAATAATCCGTAGCTAATAATTGCTGGTACCATTTCAAAAAAACGATACTGACGCGTACGTTTGCCCAGTGGTATTTCTATGTCTGTCATGGTGGTTAAATCGAGGCTAGTCCCAATATACCAAAGCTAATAAAGGCTCCAATCACGACAACCGCAACGGATAGCCAGATGAAAAGTCGTGCAATATAGTTGTTCTTTTCGGTAAACAACTTCATTGCGATTAAAGTATGTAGGACTACTACTGTCAGGCTAAATAATATAACTGGTAACAGATAGTACCAAGCATTGCTATATATATGAGACACACCAAATGCTGTATAGCGAATCTGGGTGTTTAAATCGCTAGGATGTATACGAAATACCAACACGAGAGTCACCAGAACAGATATAACAACCAATGCAAACCAGGACGCCATCAGCGCTCGGTCTTTTGTTATGTGTTGTACAGTGTCTTTGATGTTCATTGTTCGTCCCATTATTATACGATATTTGACTTCAATATTCTATGAAATGGAGCCACCTAGCAGAATCGAACTGCTGACCTACACGTTACGAATGTGTCGCTCTACCAACTGAGCTAAGGTGGCGCATTGGCTAATTATAGCAAAAATCATCCACCCCTGTTGATTTGCCGACTCAAAGCTGCTAATATAGCCAGAGTCAGAAAATTACGTGGGCTCGTAGTGAAGCTGGCCTATCACGCCTCCCTGTCACGGAGGAGATCGCCGGTTCGAATCCGGTCGGGCCCGCCAGATTAGAAAAATAAATCACCTATTTTGTAGGTGGTTTTTGTTTTCTAAAAGTGAGCTTGCTCACTGGGAGGATCTGTTCATTATATTGACTTAATACTATTTTTATTGTATTATTAAGTAAATGTCTGAAAAAACAAACTCCACCTCACCAGAAGCAATAGACTCGTCTATCATTGATGATATAGTCGAGACTGCTACTGGTGCGGTTGATAAGTATGGTGATGGCCAAACGCCTGACACGATTGGTGGTAAGCCAAAGTCAAAGTCAGGTTATTTCCTAATCCGTCATCATGGGATTGAAGGTCTCGACCCTAATAAAGTGCCTAGCTTATCTATAAGCGTGCCTGTTGGTGAGTTTATAGATGACGCTGCTTGGAAAGTTGGATTGACATTCGGCTATCAAGACGGCGGCTTGTCTAATCAAGTCTTGATACGCAAAGACAACACGATTGCCGTATCTTATTACGATGGCCGTCCTGACGAGTATTTGACTAGTGAAGGTGCAACAGAGTTTAGTGTAAGGCTTAGCGAAATTGTTCAGGAAGTCGGCGAAGACTACATTGACCCATTCAAAGACTTGCCAGTGATAGACCAGCCTCACGAATAAGAAAGTAATTCCATACATCTTCAATTAAGGCCCACCAGCTACATCCCCTTCAAAAATGCCCAACCAAGTATAAGCACCGCCACAGTCATAACAACCAACGTTAGTCGAACAATCGTATTAGACAAAAAACCATTTTTGTAATCACCCATAATTCTGTGGTTGTTTCCTACCTTTGCAATCATAAATAGCAGCGGTACCGCGGCAATACCATTAAACACTGCTGTAAATATCAAGGCATCTATGGGGTCGATACCCATGAAATTGATAGCTAGCCCTGCTAATGTTGCAACGACAATGACTACATAAAAACCAAGAGCTCGCGAAAACTTGCGAGATAGTCCTTCACGCCAACCAAACATTTCGCTTATTGCATATGATGATGAACCAGCTAACACTGGTACAGCTAATAATCCTAGACCGATAATACCGATAGAAAAGATGAGTTTAGCTATCAATCCCGAGTTTGGAAAACCTTGAACTAGCGGCTCTATAGCTCTAGCAGCATCAGCAGCAGTATTAATTTCGGTGATACCGTGTTTGTACAATGTTGAAGCACAGGCTATAACGATAAACCAAGCCGTCACACTAGCTAGAGTCATACCAACAAGGTTGTCTATGCGCAGATTGTGTAGGAACTTTTTGGTTGCCCTAGGCACTTCGCCAATTTTAGACATATTGCGATTGGCTCTCTCTTCCTCGACTACCTCTGATGTGTCCCAAAAAAACAAGTATGGAGAAATAGTTGTACCAAGCATACCAACAATTATGTATATAGTATTGAAATCAAGCTTCACATTGACAGTAAAGGTCTGACGAAAAACCTCTGGCCAATCTTGACCCACTAGTAACGCGGTAATTGGATATGCGAACAGTGTGATTGCGAGCCATTTTAGAACTTTGGCATACGTTTTGTAATTAACAAATACAACCAACATAACAATAAACGCTGCATAGCCTATCGCTAGTAGCACAAATGGTATATCGACAAACAATTGTGTGGTTGCCGCCATAGCACCTAAATCTGCACCGATATTGATGGTGTTAGCGATAACTACTAGTGCTACGCAGGCAAACAAAACCTTTTTACTGTAATGGTCTTTGATAACTGCTGCCAGTCCTTTACCACTAATTGCACCGATACGGGCACAGCTTTCCTGGACCCCTAGCAGTAACGGATACATGAACGGAAACGCCCATAACAATCCGTAGCCAAAACCGGCGCCTGCTTGAGAGTATGTGGCAATGCCCGATGGATCATCGTCAGCTGCACCCGTAACTAGACCTGGACCTAGCACACGCAAAAACCGACTAAAACGTCGGTGCTTGAGTATAGCTTTGCTAATATTTTTAGCTTTGTGTCCGTTTCTTTTCAGGCCACGCTGCAACTTTTTCTCTGCTGCACCCAAGCGTTTTGCTGCTTTGTCCATATTTGCTTTCTAGTATTTGTCTGGTTATGCGTTTTTTTCAACCTTGATATATTCGTTAACTTTTCCGGCTTTTTTGAGTTCGCTGAGAGAACTGTCAAACTCATTGAGTGATACTTTGATTCGCGCATAGCGTATTTGGTCACCCTTTGTCTCTAGTAACTTCACAATATAATAACCATCAGTGCCTTTTATGACAGTAGTCGTCTGATTAATTTGTAGTTTTGATGCTGCCTCGGCTAGTCCTTGGTCTTGATTTGTTTTGTCTACAAACCCAACATCGCCCTTTGTAGTACTGGCTAATGGATCGTCTGAATATGCCACTACTACTTCTTCGAATGGTTTACCAGCTGCAAGTTGTGTCATAGCTGCATCAGCTTTATTTTTAGCAGCCTTGTCGATAGCAAACGATGCTTTTTGCTTTAATATTGCATATCGTACGATTGAGCGATATTCGCTAGGTGAAACTCCATATGAATCACTGAGAACTGTTTCGTAGCTTTCGCGTGATAGATTACGACTACTACTGCTCTTTATTGTTTGGTCTATGAAATTATCTATATCAGTATCAGATACAACCACGTTATATTTGTCAGCTAGTTTTTGGGCATAGGCGTTTTCTATCGCTTTATTCAGTGATTGGCGCTTGAAGTGCTCGTATTGACGCTTACTATCCTGTGAGTTGGTACTAAAACCACGAGATTTTTGCTGTAACCAGTGTATTGAGCTACGATATTCCATCAAATAATCGCTAAAAGGAACCGGTTGCTTGTCAACGGAGGCGACTGGTAATGGTATTAATTGGGTTGTACGATAAAAGAAATTACCGGTATTTTGAGCCAGATATAACTGCCACCAAAGTACGAATACTGACAAAATTAATGCTACGAGGAAAACTAGAATACTATTTATTAGTAATCTGTGTCGTTCGTATTGAATCGGATATTTGAACTTTCGCCCACCTGCCAAAATTTGCTCGCGGTGTTCGGCGACTGTTTCGTTTGTGATGCGACTGGCTTGCAGTTTTTCTGCCTCTTCGTCACGTTTCTTTATTTTTCTAACTAATCTTTTAACCATCTATCTCCCCATCTACATCCCCACCAGCTGACACAACAGCATCTTGTATCTGATTGTAAATTTTGCCCGGATGATGAATTTTATCGAGTACTAAATCACCCACGTAGGTTTGTAGTACTATTGTACCAAATCCTAGCATTTCTCCACTAAAACCAGGTACGTTATAGCTAATGTTTTGTATTTTGGTCAGGCCCAGGTCAACAACGCTACGACCGAACAACCCTTGTTGCGATACCTGCCGTAGGCGCTGGTTTGTGATGATGAAATATGTGTAATACCAACCAACCCAATGATAAAAAAACAAAAGTAATCCTAAGCCTAAGCATCCAAACGAGAGACCAAATAACCATAGTTGGTCCGACCATATGAGAGCCGGAATAGATCCAAGGGCGAATGGAATGAGCAGCATGTAAAAACCCTTACGCAAGGCAATTGGATGACGTCGAAAAACGATTTGGATTTCTTCACCATCTCGCTGACCGTCAAATTCTTTTGCCATTTACTATACCCTTCTTTTTATCTGGTACCCCGGGTAGGAGTCGAACCTACAACCTTTTCCTTAGGACGGAATTGCTCTATCCATTGAGCTACCGAGGCTAATCACCCGCACTCAATTATAGCCTATTTGACTTGAGTATGTACCTCGTGAACTGATTCATAGTCGAACAATTCGCCTTCTTTGAACCAGTGATTGATTTCTTCCTTTGCTTCGGCTGGGTCACCAGAGGCGTGTATGAGGTTTGGTATGCCTTTTTTCTGGGTATCTGCGTGTGAGAAGCTGACGTGAGCAAAGTCACCACGAATAGTACCTGGTAGTGCTGATTTTGGCTCTGTTGTACCAACCATTTTGCGCACAACTTCTACGGCGCCGACGCCTTCTAGTACAAATGCTATAACTGGGCCTTGGTTCATCATTTCTAATGTGACGTCAAAAGCCTGTTGACCACGACGAGATATCATCTGTCCAATATTTTCATAGTGATGATAATAGTGGTCATTGTCTGGTTTTAACATTTTTGAGGCGATTATCTTTAGGCCTACCTTTTCAAAGCGAGTCATGATTTCACCTACGAGGCCGCGCTGAATTGTGTCGGGTTTTAGAACTATTAGTGTACGCTCCATTGTGTTAGTTTTCTCCTATAATTTAAATACTAGGGACTATTGTACCAAAAGTACGACAATGACTATAGAGGCGACCCCAATACGATACCAGCCAAAAATACTGAGGCCGTGGTTTTCTAGATAACCGAGCATGAATTTGATAGCAATCATACCGCTGATAAATGCTGCTATATTACCTACTATGATAGGTTCTAGGTGTGTCAACATATATGTACGGTCGCTTTCTTTGAGCAAAAGCTTTGCTAGTAGGCCAAGCATTATCGGAATAGATACCATAAAACTGTACTCTGCTGCTGGTTTTGAGGCCAAACCCATGATACGGCTAGCGAGGATAGTTGAGCCAGAGCGTGATACACCTGGAATCAATGCGAAAGACTGAGCGATACCAATAACTAATGCGCGTTTAGGACTAAGGTCTCGCCCACTAGTCTTTTTAGATTTCTTTGGTAACTTGTCGACAACAATCATCAACACACCAACTAGCGCGAGCATGATGGCGACAACCAATGGATTAACTAAAACTTTACTGGTTTCTATAAAATTAGCCAACAACAGACCCAATAAGCCTGCTGGTATACATGTAATGATGATATTTCGTGCCAAACGATAATCTTTTTTGACGAATACTTGTCGAGCTAAATCCATTAGTCGTGGCCAGAAGTATATAATCAAGGCTAATGTAGTGCCGAAATCCAATGCTTGTATCAATAAATGATCAATGCTGCTACCAAATAATGACTGGGCTAAGACTAAATGACCAGAACTGGACACCGGAATAAATTCCGTAAAACCTTGTACCAAACCCAAGAAAATTGCTTCGAATATACTCATTACCAATAATTATAACAGAGGTTTTGCGATTAACTTCTCTATTTCGAAGGCTCTACGTTTCCCGCAGGAGCGAGGCAAGATTTTATAAAATGGTGCCGAGTGACCTGAAAAATAGAGAAGTTAATTTCGGAAAACAAAAAGTAACGTCGCAAAATATTAATGCTTATGCTAGAGTGTGGATATGTACCTATCTGATGCAATTGTAGATTTTTTAGAATATCTAGAAGTCGAACGTGGTCGTTCACAAAAAACAGCTGAAAATTACCACCTCTACCTTCAGCGCCTGATGGAGTTTCAAGGTGATATCGAAGTAGCAAAAATCAACATTGAACTAGTTCGTAAATGGCGCTTGTGGCTTAATCGTTACAAAAACGAAACCGGTGGCACCCTGTCGGCAATGACACAAAGCTACCATTTGATTGCGCTGCGTAGTTTTTTGACCTACTGCGCCAAGCGTAATATCGAGACACTAGCACCAAATAAAATCGAGCTGCCAAAAACAACCCATAAACAAGTTACCTTCCTAAATACTGATGAAATTGATAGGATGCTATACGAGATAAAACTTGATAGTCCGAAGGGATTTCGCGATAGAGCTATAGTCGAGCTGTTGTTTTCTAGCGGCCTACGTGTGTCCGAACTAGTTAATCTCAATAGAGACCATATTAATATCGCCAGGCGTGAGTTTATGGTGAGGGGTAAGGGTAACAAAGATAGACCTGTTTTTATCAGTAGTGACGCCGCTCAGCATATACAAAATTATCTAGAAACAAGAGACGATAGTTTGAAGCCACTATTCATTAGTTATCGCGATAGAACTCCTCAACATCTAGATACTAGTGGTGATTTTCGTCGTTTGACGCCGCGTAGTATACAGCGAATCATCAAACATTATGCGCTAGCAGCAGGTATAACAAAACATGTCAGTCCACACACAATGCGCCATAGCTTTGCAACAGATTTACTCATGAATGGTGCTGACCTGCGCTCTGTCCAGAGCATGTTAGGACACAGCAATATCTCAACAACTCAGGTTTATACGCACGTGACTGACCAACATCTCAAGGAAGTTCACGAAAAATTCCATAGCAGCAAATAACTATTCGTTAACTAAATTGTCTTTGCCAGTACCGCAATCTGCATGGTAATAGTTCTTTGTAGGGTTCGCTGGGTCAGTTGTATCTATGTAGCTATCAGCTAATGTAAAGTTTTTGCAGATTCCCTGCGTCACATCTATACCATTTTGGTCAGCATCAAAGGCAACTCTAGAGATAACTCGACGGAAAACATCATTTGCACGTCCTGTTGAGTCAATCTCTGGTTCAACACCATCAAATTTGATTGTCGCGCCAGCTCCATCAAGCATTTTTACCTGTAACTTTACATTATTGTAGGTAGGCATTAGTCTCAAATAATAATCATAGTCTGCCCCGATCGAAAATTTTGTTATAGCCACACTACATGCATAGGCGGATGTATCATTACATTTAACTGCAACTGGGCTATTCTTCATCCCACGTCTGAATACATCTACGCCACTGGTTGAATCAAGACTTACACTATTGCCACCATTACTACTAGGATATAAAAATACTGCTTTGGATCCTTGGTCTACTATGTCTAAACTAACATTAGTCCTAGGTACGGCAATAATCTGGGCTCTCATGAGCGGCGGCCGCTTTGAACCCCAGTCCGATGCATTACCAGGTAATTTAAAATCATTTCCACTGACAGCATTTGGCAGATCCAAGGTGTTGCCAGTGTCATTCACGTACCATTCACTCTTTTCAAACCAATTTAGCTGTATAGTTGCTGGATTTCCAGTTGCACCCTTGAGAGGCACGATGATGCTATTACCATTATCTAATGTTCGTTTGTAATCATTCGTTTGTAGCTTTACCTTGAGGCAGGTATAGGCCTGGTCTAATGTACTATCGTCCGCAGTATTGGTTGTTACTTTGACTTCTTTTGAGTTACCTTCCACGTCCAAACCTAAATCAGTGCCCAATTTAGTTTGGAATGTAGTACACTGCGCGCCACTCAAAGCACCTGAAGTTGTTGGGTCTGTACTAGTATATTTTGTTTCACAATCGCTCACTGGTGTTGATGTTTTGAGACAATTAACCCGGTATTGCTCGAGCCCCCTCTTGGCATCTTCGACACCAGCCTGAGCAGAATCGTATGCACTACTGGAAAGATCAGCATTTGTAGATTGGCGCTGGTCTTGGTTAACTATGGTGACAAAACTGATAACAATAACGCTGATTAATAGCGTAAAGAATACCACTATAAAAATCGATGCGACGCCTGATTGTTTATTTTTTGATTTAAACATTATATATAACCTTAAACATTATTATATACCTTTCGCATAAGAAGTCACAATAAAGGTATTGAGAGCACAAAATTCAGCCTCTTTGCCGCCGGCGCACGACCCCCTACCCGAGGCATCGTATATAATTTCATTGCCATCATCTGGAGTAGAGATTGTAAATGTAAATTCTATTAGTTTATTTGCATAACCTAGTTTTCTCTCTACAGGCTCGCGAATTGCCAAGCCATCATCTAATAGTACCTTCACATTCTTTTTCTCTGGCAGCTTATATGGTTCTTTGCAATATTCTGCCCCTGGGTCGTTGATTTTCACCATAGTGATTAGCTCGGACGAGTTATAAAATTTGAAGTTAGTATTTGCACCACCCTCTCCCCAAACGTTCCACAAATAGCTATTTTTGCCAGTACATATCCCAGTCAAGACGTCGTTGCCAGCTAGTTTTTCTTTGTTGCGAAAGGCAAGGTTGCTCGGCACAGAACTACGCAGGTCAGATTGCAGACTGGCTGCTATCGTGCGTCCACTTTGATTAACCCTCTTTAACGTTAAACCTCTGTTATACACGCTGGTAATATTGATAATACTAAATAGTATGATGAGCAGTAGTACCGAGAGCATAGTCATAGATATAGATAGCTCTATGATGGTAAATCCTCGCTGGTTTTGCTTAGTTGTCTTCATAATATAACCTCACTATCGTACCCAACGTTGCATCTGGACCACTGTATGGGGGCTCCCAGCAAGCTCGAATATGCAAATCCAGATATGTAATACCTTGTCTTTCATGTCCTTTGACGGCCTCTACCCAAACCCCTTGCCCAATACCAGCAAATGTTTCTGGACGTTTAAAATCAGTAACCGTGCTATTGATTTTAACGTCATTTAAATCAGTATTGGTCACAAAAAAACTTTTAGGTGGTAGGTTGATGGACTGCGCTGGGTCTTTATTAAAACACGTTCCAAATGGGCTAGCATCGGATTTTGACTGTGCAACCACATCACGCCACAGTTTGCCGCCACTACCAGTCGGATCATCCTTGTATTGGTCACGCGCAAACCTCAGCAGCTCCGCCTCTGTGTCCATAGATTGTCGAACAAATGTTTTTTCAACCGACATCTGGGTCTCAGCAAAGCTTCTATTCATCGCGCCTAAAGCCAACACGATAACCAAAGCTGCAACGGCAGTTGCAAACATCACCTCTGTCAGAGTGTCGCCGCGCTGGTTAAAGATTCTCATTAACTGCACCAGTTCCCTTTTTCGTCCGTATCAAACTGTGTCGTGACGGAATCTTGTGAGCTACCAGGAGTAATCTTTAGTAATGCTTTGGTTGAAAACAAATCTGCTGACGCAACACAGGCCTTTATAGATTGATTTTCAGTACCTTCAAAATCCTTTATCGTCCCTACGATAGAATAGCTATTTGTAGAATCAAAAAGCTCAATATCTCTGGAGATATTAAGTTTGTACGTACTAATCAAGCCATTTATTGGTGACCTGGCTATTAAGATATACCTCAAATCCGATGAATTTGATGGGCCAGGGTTACCTTTGCTGTCTTCCAGAGTATCTAGTTTTGCACCCCATGGCACAATATAATCTTGGTCACTACGAGTGCTCTTTATTGCCTTTGTCTTGGCATCAACCCCGTCACCGTCGTCATTGTTGAGAAAATCACGGTCGCCCGGTGGTGAATCTGTATTAACAGCCGCGTCTGCGGCGTTTTGGTTGACGATCACTTCGTAACTGTGCAATGTTACTTCCTCGGCGTTTGCGTCACCTTTTCCTAAATCTATAAGCTTGCCTACAACCAAACATTCACTCGCACCTCTAGATAAGGGTCCACAATCGCTCGTGTCACGGTCATTGAGAGTTACCTGTGTTTCCTGGTACTGTTGTTGCAAAAAAGCCTGCGTACCATTCACAGAGTCTGTGAAGCGTTGTCGTTGGATGGATACCCCGACCCCTGAAAGCATCGTCACAAGCAAAAGCCCTGACACGGCAAAAAATAGCGATATTTCTATGATAGTGAAGCCGTCTTGATTTTTGATGCCCATTTGCCTTGATTATAGCATAAGCACTGTGTCTAACTAGGGTATGTTGGTTGAAATACCAGCATATGTCAGCATCGTATACCAATCTATAATATTGTGACCAAACAAGCCCGCAATCACAAAACCTGCTATCAAAAATGGACCAAATGGTATATGAGCTGTTCGTTTAATCTTGCCTGTCGATAAT
>JAUSMW010000082.1 GCA_030645815.1 Candidatus Saccharimonadota bacterium | reverse complement strand
AAGATGAACCTGAGCGCGGTCATGGTGCTCACAGGCGGACTTATCATAAGGCTTGCACTTGTTTATGCCGGGCAGTTAGTTAAGTTTATGTGACAGGCTATGCTGAAGTTGTTCACTTGCCTTTCTGGTAGATGTAATCGTCATGTCTTTGTGATCCCTGCTTTCTCCCCATTTTAAACCCGTCTTGGCCGAGAGCGAAGAGGGGATTCTCGTCATAATCCGTATCTTTTGGCAGGCGCTCATCAATAATGTCCCGCACGATCTGAGCAATGCTCGCCTTTTGCTTCTCTGCCTGACGACGGAGATACCGGTACTGTTCCTCTGTCAGACTTATCTGCGTTCTGTGTGTTGCTGTATCCATAGCCTACCTCCTGATACAACATAATAGGCATTATGCATAATGCTGTCAATACAGCACTTATATCTATTCCCCTCTATCAAGAGGGGGTAGGGGTGTGTCATAATCTTCCGCAATCTCTTTTTTTGCTGTCATTCCCGACCCCGATCGGGAATCCAGTTCATTAAAATAACTAACCACACCACCATATTTTATTCTTGTATTTTTCTATTCATACAACTATGATATTCACATTCCAGCAAATACGGCTGGCAGTATATTATTGATATACGCAAAGGACAGAGGATGAAAAGCAAGAAAAAGGATTGGTTCTATCAGGGCCCATTCCCACATTTGATTGGCGCTATTGGCGAATATAGGGACTACCTGATAGAAATCGAAGGGAAATTTGCAAAAGATCTTGATGCGCTTGAGAAGCGTTACAAGATCGATTCGAAGAAAGCCGCAAAACTATTGCCTCAGGACGAGGATACCACTTGGTACTATGCGGATGAGCTCTACCGCATTGATAGGGTGTTCAGGCGTTCTTTTCGCTATTCTGCGCTTGTTACGATTCACGCACTTCTCGAGACATCAATGAACTCGATGTGCATGTTCTTGCAGAAGAAGCATAATATAGGAGTCGGTCTACAGGATATTAAGGGCGAAGGGATTGAAAGAGCCCGTCTGTATCTTTCCAAGGTATGCGGCATTAAGTTCCCTGAGACAAGCCACGAATGGCAAGAGCTACAGAAGCTTAATCAAGTCCGAAATTGCATTGTGCATACGAACGGTGATATATCACTAGTCATAAGTCCAAAGAAGCTAAAGATGATCGTTCAGAATACGCATGGACTCGAAATTGAAGCAGAACGATACCTGATCATAGACAACAGCTACCTAACCGCGGCAATATCATGGCTTAGGAGCCTATTTCTGGAGCTTCATGATGCGGCATTGCCAAACCAATAGACGTATAAAATAAAACAGGAGGTTTCGCATGAAGACTGTTCATTATTCCATTCTTGCTGTTCTGTTTTTCATGATGGGTTGTACCCCAATGCAATACTCACCAGAGCAACTATCAATAGCGCCAGCTCATCATCAATATGAAATATTATTTGTTGATGCAGATGGGAATCCACTTGAGGGTGTCAAGATTGAATATAATTTAACAAAAAGTGATTATCATAATAATTTCCTAGATACAATTGTAGAAAGCAGTTCATATAC
>JAUSMW010000073.1 GCA_030645815.1 Candidatus Saccharimonadota bacterium | reverse complement strand
TCTTCGATTGGGACGCACTGTAGAAAATATCGTATCACCAAAAGCAAGCCTTCTTCGTGCTCGGCTTGGAGCTTCAGAAAACGCCATTTCTAGTGGGGCAGAATATGAACCAGTTTCCGCCGATGAAATATCTATATATCTGATTTTCTCAGGTGTATTTCTAGTCGATATAGAAGTCTTGTTTACATCGCAGATAGTAGAAATTGCCTTTACTTCCCATCCTTCCGGAAGACCAGTAGTTTCTATCGGAACTGATTCATAACCAGGAAAACGCATACGCACAAACCACTCTTCATAGGTAATCTGCGCCATTTCTTCGAGTAGCTTGATCCGTTTTAGATTGTTTTCGATTAGGTCGTCGTATGCGGACAAAATACTTGCGATTTTTTGTTGGGTTGGCAATGGGGGTAATACAATCTTAATTTTCTTCAGCGAATCGATTGTAAGAGCTTTCTGTGATGAACCAATAAGATTATTCTGAATCTCCTTTTGACCAATATCGGAGGAAAGCCAGAGGTAAATATAATAAGGCTCAGCTTCGCTATGTATATCTTTAATCCAAGTCAAATTTCCATCTTTGAAATAGAAGGGAGATTCATTTCTTACTAGGTATGGAACCCCTATAGTGCCTACACTTGTTAATAGAATATCGCCTGGTCGAGGTACCCCAAACTTATTTTTTATCTCTTCATATTTGTCAAATGCGATAAAAAGTTCTGTTGAAACATTCTTCCCATGATATTGTTCAATAACTTCTTTTGACCTCCAGAAAGGGACGCCTTCTTCAACATAGTCACTGAGAAAAATTCGTTTACTTGAAGTGACTTTCGCGATTTCACCAATCAACTTTTTCTCCCACTCCTGCATTATGAAGCTCCCTTTAGGATCTGCTGCATGAGGAAACTGGCTTCCGTGTTCAGATTTTTCAGTTCACTGTGAATTTCGGCAAGACGCGCTTCATAATCAAACTCTTCATCAAGCTCGATGGAATAGCCAACATAACGCCCAGGTGTAAGGCTCCAATCATTTTCCTCAACTTCCGTCACATCCACAATTTTGCATAGACCTTCGACATCCTCATATTTGCTATTCGGAAAGTGTTCCTTCAGCCATGAATTGCTGGTGAATTGCTTGAAAACATCCTCACCGCGATAAGCTTTTACAATCGAGGTTAAGCCTTCCATCTGTTCGGGTGAGAAGTCTCGCAGTGTAGTGTTGATCTGACGAAAAGTATTCCTTGCATCAATCATTAATATCTTGCGCTTGTTTTCTGGTCGCTTACCTCGATCCAAAAACCATAAATGACAGGGTAGCGAACGGGTGTAAAAGAAGTTGTTTCCCACCGCCACGATACAATCCACTGCGCCGGTTTCAATCAGCTTTTGACGGATCAGCTTTTCACTAGCCCCCGCATCGGTCGCTGAGGATGCCATAACAAAACCAGCACGGCCACTCTCATTGAGGTAATGATAAAAATACTGAATCCATAGATAGTTGCCGTTATCAGCCCTCGGAATGCCAACATCCTTAAATAAGCGCTTGTCGGTTTTGATAAAATCTTTGTTCTTATCCACTTTGTTGACGTTGAACGGTGGATTTGCCATTACGAAATCGCATTTGCCCACCAGATCGTGCGGATCGGAGTAGAAACTATTGCTCTCTATGATTTTTCCCTCAATACCGTGTATGGCGAGGTTCATTTTGGCTAGCCGGGTATTATTGGATTTTTGCTCAGTGCCATACACCTTGATCGCTTCATTTACAGCCCGTTTGCTGTGGTCTTTTACAAAATGGCCCGTCTGAACAAACATACCACCCGAACCGCAAGCGGGATCATGAATAATGCCGTGATCCGGCTCGATGAAATTAACAATCAGTTGCACCAGTGATGGAGGCGTAAAGAATTCGCCGCCTTCTTGAGCACCTGCACCGCTCATGGAGAACTTCATCAAGAAAAATTCGTAAATCCTCCCAAATACGTCACCCTTAAGCGTTTTCACCGAATCTTTATTGAATACCCGGATCAGCTCGCGTAATAAATCGGAATCTAATTCCTGATAATTTTTTGGCAGGATACCGGCAAGATCTGGGTAGCTGGCTTCAATCAGGCGCATGGCCTCATTGACTGCTTCGTTGACATCATCACCCTCGGGCAGATTGGCAAGATGTTCATACTGCGATTTCTCTGGCAG
>JAUSMW010000069.1 GCA_030645815.1 Candidatus Saccharimonadota bacterium | reverse complement strand
TATGTTGCTCACCGAACCATTCTTCGCGACGTTTACGGCAAAGCCAATCTGCGACGCAAAGAGCAGCACTGAAGTGCTGGTTTGTTTATCATGCGACAGCCGTATCGAAGTCGACAAGCTTGTCGAAAAAGCGCTGATAGCGGGCGGAACAGCTCCACGTAAACCTCAAGATAATGGCTTCATGTACCAACACGGGTTCGAAGATATTGACGGGCACATTTGGGAACTTATTTACATGAAGAACAGTCCACAGACTTAGGCGCAAGCCAGAAAACGTTAGCCGACCTCAACAATAGGTTCTAATTATTTTCATGCAAGTCTAAAATCCTAAATGAAATATATCTAATTCAATTGTCTTTAATTAACGACAAGTGTTTGTTAAGTATATTCAATGCATTATCAACATTACAGTAAATGTAATCTGCAAAGAGTGACATTATCACTGCTATATTTTTAGCTTCAAATTAAATTTTTTATTTAAGCAACTGTTTTAATTATATATTTAAAATATGGCGTGTATTTTGCTTACACAAACAGCGCGAGCATTAGGTTAGTTTTTAAATTAACTGAAAAAAATTTGGTAAACATACTAGTTTTTGGTCTGTAATTAAAAATGAGGAGCTTTATTGCTATAAACAGGAATCGTTTTTTACCGCAGTGCATTTTTCCCAATCCAGGTATGGATAGTTTGATCTATTTGAAATAAGGAGATTTATCATGGCTAAAAATAACTTCAACAATACTGATCGCGAGTTTACTCATGCGGCTAAATACAGTCAAAGTGCAAGGCTTGACCCAGCCAGGGAAGGACTATATGAAACCATGAAAGCTGGTATTGAAAAAAGAATGCCATCCGGATTCATTTGCGAAGAGGCTAAAAAATCGAGTGAAATAGATCGTCCTGTTAATGAATCAAATCAACGAGGTGAATCCAATCATAAACATTCATCTTTAATCGCTGTCGGAATGGCAATAGTCGGAGCGGTTGCCATAGCAATAAATCCAAAATGGTTACCCGGTACTGGAGCTTTGATTTCCAAATCCAAGTAGTCAGGCGTGTTCAGAAGTAAACTTTGCCCACATGGGATAGATTCATCACGCTTGTAAAAACTTCCGTGCCGATCACAGCGCCGATGCAATGATCCAGGGTAATTACCAAGGAATTTCCTGGCCGCCATAATTAAAGAATTTTCCTGAATCGGCCATTGAAAGGTTGCTGATCACTTGTCGCATGCCTGAAACGCTTTGTTCGGTAGAGATCAAAGCGTTCGGCCCACCCATATCAGTTTTAACCCAACCT
>JAUSMW010000068.1 GCA_030645815.1 Candidatus Saccharimonadota bacterium | reverse complement strand
AAGGTGGCAGAAGAGCTGTTTGCAAGTGAACAGAGTTCAGTGGCTTTTTGGGCAATCAAAATTTCGTCTGGGGATGCGGGTTCTTGTTCAAGTATTGGACAATTATCCACACAGGCGGCTTTGAATTCATGCTTATGGATTGGTCTGTATTTCACACTACTATTAAGTAGCTTGCCATGTTGAAGGCAGCAAGTGACGCCTGGAACTTGCCATAGTCTTGACCAATACCATTCTCCATATATTTGTAATTGTTCGTCGAAACACTGAGGGCAATAGCGTAAGTATTCTGGAATACGAACTTTTGATGCATTCAACCCCACTGTTAAGTGTAAGGCACCATGCGATGCTCCTTGCATGAATCGTAAGCAGTCCTGTCGTCTTTCTTCAGGAATAAAGAATGTATACAGTGGAAATAATGTGTGATGGTTAATGAGATACATTACGTCATAGTGTGCTGAGGGTAGCCACTGCAGAATTTTGTCTAAATGAGAGGGAAGATCTACGGTCGCAGAAACTTTACGGTTCTGAAACACTTCATCGAGGAGCTGTTTGGGACTGGTAAGTGCCAAACGTATTCCAGCACGCGCTACAGTACTATATATTAGCTCATCGACATGAGGCATCGGAAAATTAAACATACTGTTAACTCTCCCTGAGCCATTGCTCAATATCGAGCACGTACTCTGTGTGGTTTTTCAGATGTTGGTAAAAGGATAGGTGGGATTCTTTTTGACTGTATTGAAAACGTAAATCAGCACTTTCTAAGCGATGCCAGACTGCAGCACTATTCGTGGATTTTCGAGTGGATTGAGGCGCCTTTTTCTGCTCTTCGTCCATTACTTTTTCGAGATCATTTTCATCTTTGAGCCATTGCATGATCACTGGCAACAAAATTTGTATATCTGTATCTGGATAAGACTGAAAAGCTCGTTTAATGATGTTGGGTAATAGATCTGATTGATAGCCCAATTCAATCAGTAGACGATGCATACGGATCGCCTGTGAATTGCCGTCATAGATATCGACATCATCTTTTTCGAAGTGTGATTTTCTGATTTTCTCCTGTAAGTACAGGAGCTTTTTGTCGACTTCAGGAATAATTAAGTCTGAATACTGCGCAATTCTTGCAGGATCTCGACTACGTAACGCCTCAATCATGGCATGGATTGGGATCATATCCTGCTCATAGGTGGTCTTCAGCAGTTTGATGGTGATACGCTCTATCCCAGTCTCAATTGCTCGGATTTGAGCCAGTACAAACAGTTTAACAACGATATCAGGTATACCTTGTGACAGTTCATACCAACATTCTCGTATATCTTCAGACAGGGTTAGGTCTGCTTTGGTCAACCATTGGTATTTCCAAAGTGTATCTGTAAACCCCACCCATTCAGACTTGACGACTTGCTGGGTGTGAGGAGAAATACTATTTTTTTCATTTTTAATCGGCTCCCATAACACAGCGCCAAATCCAATAGCTCTTCGGGCTGATCTGAAATCAGCATCAAATATAGGGCGGGCTTTTGGGGTTCCTACCATTACGACTGGCAAACTGATGATATTGACAAGCGTGACGAAAAAATTAAGCATCTT
>JAUSMW010000064.1 GCA_030645815.1 Candidatus Saccharimonadota bacterium | reverse complement strand
CCGCTGTGCCGTCTGCGGATGTAAACCTTACATCATACCCGTCATCTCGTATTTTTGACCCCAACCCTAAGCCCGAGCCACTCGGGTCTAATTTCACATATAAAGGAAAATCCGTCAGATCGCTATCCACGTAAGTGTGGTCAATTGTTATTTTCTTGCGGTACAACCAACCCTGGTTAAAAAAAGAAACTGCTTCCTGGCTGGCTAAGGATAACTCGTTATCCGCCTCGTTCATATTGTAGTATTCAAACTTCATCCATTCGGCGGGACGGGCGGTAGAGGAAATACGGACTTCATCAATTCTGCCTTTTACCGACTTGTTATCATTAGTCGACCAATTGCCTATAAATACAGAAGTGTCAACACTTGCATCTGTGTATGATGTGGTATACGAACCATAACTGGTGTCATTGACAAACCAATTTATACTAGAACCATCGTACTTATATACGACTCTATACCAGTTATTTATTTCGATTCCCGTGCTACTTGAAGTTCTCCATGATCCGTTGATAAAGGTTGAAAGCAATCCAGTACTGTCAATTATATTGACGTATACATAAGGACCGCCGTTTCTTAAACTGTTTAACTTAGATACCACACCAGCGCTATCTTGAAGAGTAGTTAAGTATACCCACGCACTTATTGTGTATGTAGCGTTATCTCCGAAATCTAAATTAGTTCCTACATTTATATAATCATTGACCCCATCTAAATTTGCTGCTCCATTCACCTTGCCTGCGGACTGTGCCGTTGCCCCGCTAATGCTCCCGTGATTTACATTAGTTGTTGAATCATATGCGGTTAATGTTGTTCCATCTGGCAAATGCCACACGCCTTTGAAATTTGCATCCCAAACATTTATTGCATCCTGGCCGTCCGTAGCGTCCGATTTACCGTAGTAAATATAGATATCTGTGTCTGCGGCGGTGGCGACAGTTGGCACCTTAACCCAATAGTTGGCGGTGGCGTCGGTGCCGGCTCCGCCAGACCAGCTTTCCTCCTCGT
>JAUSMW010000057.1 GCA_030645815.1 Candidatus Saccharimonadota bacterium | reverse complement strand
AGTTGGGTCGGCATGGCACACCATAGGCACGGCTTCGAGTAGTGGCATAAACTGCGTTACCGTTAAACCAAACGCATGGAACAGTGGCAGGTTAGCCATTACCACATCTTTTTCTTCGACGTTTAATACATCGGTAATTTGTTTAACATTGGCGATAATATTTTTGTGGCTGATTTGTACACCTTTGGGAATGCCTTCACTGCCGCTGGAGAATAAAATCACGGCGATATCATCCGCTTTCTGTTTACGTGTCCAGAGGGCTTTTAACGCAGCTGCAGGTAAGATCTTAATTAACAACAGACGTGCAATTTTTTCGGTGGTAGAAATGCTGCCCACAAAATCTTCCATCGCAATCACATTAACGCCTTGCAATAAGCTGGTGGCAGGAATGCCTTTGTCTTCCAGCTTTTTTAGAAAGCGCGCTGAAGTAAATACCGTTTTAATATTCGCTTGTTCAAGTGCCGATGCAAAAGCGCTTTGGCTGGCAGTGTAATTTAAATTGATTAGCGTTTTGCCCGTCAAAATTACCGCGAGGTTGGTGAGCACACCTGCAGCACTTGTCGGCAAAAGTACACCGATATTCTGGTCAGGTAATATGGCGATACGACTGGCAATAGCACTTGCACCAGCCAATGCGCGGTGTGCGCTCAACTCAGTACCCATGGTGTCGATAATAGCCAATTGATTGCCCATTTTTTTAGCAGCATCAATCCAGCAGCGGCCAATCGTATCCAAACCATCCACATACTCTTGCCAGGAATGAATGGATAAGTCCAAAACGCGGCGTTTTAATACATCAGCTTTGGTTTCTTTAGGGAGTGATCTTCCGAAAGCAACAATCAAATCGCGCTTTAATAAAGGACGGTTTTTATTTTTTAAGTAGGCAGATGAACGTGAAAATTGACTGCCCCATAAACCGCGCAAATAAAAGGGCACAATCACTACATCATCATTGGCTTTCTCGCAGGCGCGTTCGTAACCGCGACGGAATTCGCCCAAATGACCGGTACGGCTGATTGCGCCTTCAGGGAATAAACAGACTACTTCGCCTTTATTTAAGCTTTCTGCCACCGTATCCAATGCGTTGCGACTCTGTGCACCGGATTCGATTGGAATACAACCAAACAAATCGAAAAACCATTTCAAATACCAGCGTTGGTAAATCGCCCGCAGCATTACAAAACGGACCGGACGTGGGCTGGCGAGTTGCAATACCGCCCAGTCAATCCAGCTCACGTGATTACCTAACAACAATACGCCACCTTTGGCAGGAATATTTTTCATGCCCTGTACCAACACACGATAGCGCTGTGAAACAACGCGTGAGAAAACAAAACGCACCAGACTTTGGGGCAATTCGTAAATGGTGTAGCAACAACCAATCAAGGTAATAACTGCAATAATTTCTAACAGAGTTTTGCTGCTGAATCCAATATACGAGAAGCCAACGGTTACGCCGAGAAAAACCAGCATCACCACATTTTGTACCCAATTGTTGGCGGCGAGGGTGCGGCCTAATTCGTGCTCACCGGCGTGAAATTGGATCAGGGCATTAAGGGGTACTGTAAATACGCCGCCGCTAAAACCGATAAACAAAAAGGCGAGCACAAATGCGGTATAGGAATGCAAATGTGGTAAACACAATAAGCCTAATGCAAAACCCAATGCTCCCAGAGGTAATAATCCAGTTTCAATATAATTGCGCGAGAAGCGCCCAGCGACAATCGAACCCAGCGCAATACCAATCCCGCTGCAGGCGAGAATGCCTTGCACGATCATGGCGTTATCCATCTGCAATTCTTCTTTGATAAATGCAGGGAAGGCGGCCAACATTACTTGGCCCACGCCCCAGAAAATCGCAAGACCAACGACAGATAAACGGATCACTCGGCGACGTATAACGGGCGCCATATCTTCGGCAAATAATTTGCCAGTCAAATAGGCTTTGGTTGAAAAGGTCGCGGTGGTTTGCGGTGCTACTTGTTCGGGTAGACGATAAATCATCACCACTTCGATAATTGCACTTATCACCAGCAACCAACCTAGAGGGGCAATAGCTTGAATCACTTCTTTCTCTGAACCTGCCCCCTTGGGGTAATACATTTCAAAGAAAATAGAAAATACCGCGATGCCCGAAAGAATGGCGATCATGGAAAGAGCGCCTACCGCACCATTCGCTTGGGCCAGCTTTTCTTTACCAAACAATTCTTTGATGTAGCCAAACTTGGCCGGCGAATAAATCGCCGCTTGTGCCGCGAGCAACAAGGTCATACCAAAGGCGGCCCAAAACCAGCCGAGGTAGTAGAAGAGGGTAATCAAGAGCGTCAGGGCCAAGGCAGACCAGGCCATTGCGCGCATCACCCGGGTTTTACGCATCACATCCGATAAAAAACCGGCCGGGCTGAGTAGAAGGATAAACGGCAGTAGCATCATCGCGTTTACAACAGCGGTGAGTAAAATTTGCTCGTTGCCATCGTAAAGTTTAAAGACGGTATTTTGGATAACGATCTTATGGCCCAGATCGACAAAGGCATTGAGAAATACAGCGATAAAAAAGGGGATGGCCCCAGTGACCTTATGAACTTGTTGCATGGATTGCTTCCTTTACCTGTTATTGGTGGCGCTACTTTGCCCGAGCGCATTCTAAACGCAATTGGAATAGTAAGGGTGTAGGCGGACTGTACCGAAAGTCGCATTTTGCGCAACTTCCCGCTACAACAAAGACTTTACACAAAACAAGAGCGGGAATATATTTGGGCTGCTGGTCTATTCACAGCATTATTTATGGTAAGTCACCGCGTTGTTCTAGCAGTACATCTATTAGCACCACGTTATGTTCTTCATAAGTAACATCTGAATCCGCCAGCACAGCTCCACTTGGGGTTTTCATTTTTATTTACAAAGAACATCGAGGTTTATTATGGCTAGAAGCACTGGTACCGTTAAATGGTTCAACGAATCCAAAGGTTTTGGTTTCATCGCAAGTGAAGCGGGTCAAGACGTATTTGTACACTACAGCGCTATCACCGGCGCCGGTTTTAAAACCTTGGCTGAAGGCCAAAAAGTAGAGTTTGATGTTAAGCCAGGCCAAAAAGGTCCGCAGGCTGAAAACGTAATTGGTCTCTAATCGGGTGTCGCCCTCCCGTTAGCGATGGAAAAACCGCCCAGGCAACTGTGGCGGTTTTTTATTACCTACTAAATACAACGGGAGTTCAGTCGTTATGCGCAATGTTGGAATTTTTCTGTTCCCTGAAATTGAAGTGCTGGATTTTGCCGGCCCCTATGAAGTCTTCACCACTGCCACACGTGTTGCTGCTCGGCAGAACCCGCACCAAGAACCGGTCTTTTCAGTTTTCTCTATTGCCGAAACGATGCAAGCAGTACGCGCTCGCGCTGGTCTGCAATTTGTTCCGGATTTTTCATTCGATGCTCACCCGCCAATTGATCTGCTAATTATTCCCGGTGGTGTGGTTAGTGCAGAATTGGAAAAATCTCATGTTATCGATTGGATAGGTCGCAGCAACGCCTCAACGACTATCACCGCGTCTGTTTGCACTGGCGCTTTTCTGTTAGCTAAAGCCGGTGTGCTTTCATCGCACACAGCGACTACGCATTGGGAGGATATAGAGGATCTCAAAAATGCATTTCCCTTGCTCAACGTTATCAACAATGTGCGCTGGGTGGATGAGAGGTCTGTAGTGACATCTGCCGGAATATCGGCGGGTATTGATATGAGTTTGCATCTGGTTTCACGTATTGCCGGAATGCAATTGGCGGAGCGCACCGCGCGGCAAATGGAGTTTGAATGGACGCGCGATAAGATCTAACACCAACTGCAACGCAATCATGAATGCAGTGCAGTTGGTTATTCATATTTTTACCACTTCATTTCGCCAGTATTAACCTTGGTACTAATTGCAATGCCATCGTCTATCGGTAATGTTGGATAGGCTTTTTTCAATCCCTCAATTAATTGCGCTGACGTTGGTTTTTTACTGAGTAATTTTTCGTAAGTTAGCAGATAGTCGCGGCTGAACACGACTGCTTTATCGCCTGCGGGTGCATCACCTAGATAATGACCTGGAATTACAGTTGTTGGTTTAAGTGCAGATAAACGATCAAGTGCAGCAATCCATTCGGTTCGCGCTTGTGTGGTTTGGCTGTCGGCGGTCCACAAATGAATTCCGCTACTGACTAATACGCCACCAAACGCCGTTTTAATGGATGGCGCCCACAAATAGGCTTGATGTGTATTAATTTCATGCACTTCAATAATCTTGCCTTCCAAGGCTAAGCTGGTTTCATCTGAAACGGTTGGCACGATGATTTTTTTCGGTGCTTGCTCACCCAATATCGGGCCCCAGTATTTTAATTTTGCTTCTTTTGTTTTTTCGATGTGATCCACGACGGCACTGCTCGCAATAACGTTTGCAGTAGGGAAGGCCGCAACAATCGGCTCTAAACCAAAATAAAAATCCGGATCGCCACCGCTGATATAAATAGTAGTCAGCGTTTTGCCGCTCGCGCGGATCAACTCAACTAATGCCTTGCCATCACCAACGCCAAATTGCGCATCCACCAGAATTGCTTCTTTATCGCCCGTCACCAAAGAGGATGACACCGGGAAAATACCTTTATTTGCCGGGTTGTAGCTGGTGACTTTCAATTCGCTGGCGTTAGCCGCGGCAGCACCGACCAACAGGCTGGCGGCGACGAGAGAGGTTTTAAGTGTACTGAGCATGATCTGTTCTCCAAGTAGGTATTGAGCTGTAAGTAGAGCTGTCGACTAACTGGAGATCAGTGTAATATTTCATTTTTAAAGCATATATAGCCATTAAGTGACAACACTGTTTCAAAAATGGAGCAAATACCATGGATAAACTGACAGCCATGAGGGTGTTTACCCAAGTCGCCACCAGCGGCAGCTTTAGTGCCACTGCCGATCAGCTTGAGTTATCGCGGGCGATGGTGACCCGGTACATTAGCGAGTTGGAGGATTGGCTCAATGCACGTCTATTGCAGCGCACCACCCGCAAAGTGACCTTAACGGATGCAGGCGAACAGTTTTTGCGTCGCTGCCAGCAAATTCTGGAGTTAACCGATGAGGTCGTAGAGGAGACGGCGAATCACAACAGTGAATTGCGAGGGCAATTGCGCCTTACTTGCGGTGCATCATTTGGTTATGCACAAATGGCGAGTGCTATCGCAGATTTTTTAGCGCTGCATCCAAAATTAAAAATTGATATGAATGTGAGTGATACCAGTATTAATTTGGTGGATGCCCGTGTCGATCTCGCTATTCGCATTAGCAACAATCCCGACCCCATGTTAATTGCACGGCGCCTCGCCAGTTGTGCCTCCGTGTTGGTTGCATCCCCGGCGTACCTTAAACAATATGGCACGCCGGAATTACCGGATTCACTCGTGCATCACCGCTGCATGACGCACACCATCGCCGGTAAATATTTATGGCAATTTACGCGCGCAGGTGAAACTGTAAAAGTAGAAATAAAAAGCCATTTTTCCGCGAATGAAGCTACGATATTGCTTCACGCCGCCTTGGCTGGCAGTGGAATCAGTTTACAACCCACTTATATGGCAAGTGATTATATCGCCGCCGGTAAACTGGTAGCAGTATTGCCGGAATGGTCGGTGCCTGAATTGGCGATCAACGCACTTTATCCATCGCGTCGCCATTTACCGGCCGCCTTGCGCGCATTTTTGGATTTTCTAGTAAAGCGGTTTGAAAATACATCGTGGTAGATAATATCTACGACAGGAAAATAGAATGAACAATGAAGTGGAACAAAAATACAAACGCTTTCGCAATATATTCTTCGGCTTGTGCATACTCGCTGCGGCATTGCTACTGCTGACAACCCTGAAAAATATTATTAACAGTGTCGCAGCCGCCAGTTGGGAGACGCATCAAGGAATTGTCACCAACGGCAGCGAGGATATGAGCCGCATTCTGGCAACACCATACAATGTCACTAACCGCTGGTTGGAATATAAATACGAAATCAACGGCAACGAATACCGCAATACCACTGTCGGCTACGGCATTAACAAACCCGCTTCAGTTTTGCGTATCGGCGATAGCATCAAGGTGTATGTCGATCCCAAAAACCATGCAACGTCAGTATTAGCTGTTGGTTTTGCTAAAGGCCATTTAGTGGGATTGTTATTTTCTTGTGGATTTGTGGTGCTTGGGTTTTATCTTTGGCGAAAAGTGTAGTGTTTTTACACTTTGTAATTCCGTGCAATAGGTTTATCGCAAATTAAAAGATAGATTAGGTGCGGGTAGGACGGTTTGTGAAGCGCGGCTGTATGGATGCTGTAGGTAGAGTGACGCAGGAGTCAAAGCCGAAGCGGCCGAAGATCGTGTTGGTGCCCAGGCTGCGTCAAAGCCCGCTCACAGCTCAAATAAGGCTTTTTAGTCGTGGAAATAAAAAGTGTAAATCAAGAAATTTAAAAATCAGATTAAACTAACGTGTGCTAATTTAATACATTTAAAAAACTGCTGAGAAATATATTTTCCGGCACACCCGCGAATGCGGGTATGCCTAGTAATCTGGATTAGCTGCGCTGATCTGCAGCTCCTCCTTTCACGGGAATGACAATAATTTAGAGCTTCCCTAAAGCTATTTTTGCATTTGAAAATGTGTGAAGGATGCGGCGCGACCAAATAAGCACAAGACCCATACCCAACAATGGCAATGACGCCGGGGCTGGCACTTCTGTTACGCCAACACATGATCCGGGACAGCCCGCATAGCCAAGTGATTTTGGATCTGTGTAGAGTTGATATTCATGTTGATACGGTCCATACGATGACTCGGAAGCGGCAACGGTAAATTGAATACCCCCATAAGAAAACTTTCCGCCCAACCCACTAAAGGAAGGTCCAAAACCTTTGTTGGGATTAAATAGATTGTCTGTGGGGGAGTGCGCTATGGTGTCGAGACCTGGGGGATCATTCCTCTTACTATTCTCGATTATTGAACCCGCTGGCAGTAAATCCAGAATTTCGAGTGGTGTAGTTAAATCGTCTTTCTCAAACCAGTAACCGGAAACATCGGTAATTAAATAGCCTTCAAATGTGTACGCAGGGGAAGTAAGGCCTGCCAGCACATTGGTATGGGCTGGCGCATCTATAATAGTGAGAATATCACTGGTTTCTAACGTGAGGTTGAATCGGTCGCCGTCATCCAATACTCCGTTAAACTTGAAGATTTGTATTGCTCCCGCCGAACTACTCACAAGCAAAGATCCTAAACTTACTGATGCAGCCAATAAATAACGATTTAGTGAATTCATAAAATATCTCATGAAATAATGAGTGACATTAAAAATTAATCAGGTAAAAATAAATTTCCTTTTAAATGAAAAATAATTCATTTTTGAATAGGTATTTTTACGACATCGATTTAATGCGATACCCAGATGTTAGTGTTGTGACCCTTGATTTCGTAATTTCTGCAAGCCTACACATCAAGGCATATTTCATACCAAGCACCTTCTTATTTATATAAATCATGTAGTTAAACAAAATGGTATTTTTTTACCTTTTTATTATTGTATGGTTACTCGACTTAACTTAAGCATCAATCGAAAAATTAAGCAGGCCAGCAACCCTTGCAGGTTATGTAGATGTCCTGCTTAATTGGAAAACTGAGGTTAACATCGCCGCCCTCTATGAGTTAAGTGGGTCGCCCTTATGATTTTATTTGTTGCTTAAGCAGCTCATCTAACCCGCTCACTTGCGCCAAGGTTAATATATTTTTGGGTAGCGATATAATTTGTAGGTTTTTTTTATACTTGCGAGCCGTGCGCAACCAACTTAACAACAGCGCAATTCCTGCACTATTACTATAGGTAACCGAACCGAGGTCCAGAAGGCAATCTTGTGCTGTTGAATTGCTTAGCCACAATTGCCCCTGCTGGGTTACATCAAGCACCGATTGATGGTCGAGTACACCAGACAATGTCATTACGCAGTCATTAATGCTGACATTAATTTTAGAGTCCATTATCTTTCTGCCTCTGGGGCGAAAGCTTCAGTTTTACTAGTGTCTGCATTCACTTGGTCAATCCTCCAATTATCGATTACCTTATCAATATCACCTTGATATTTTTCGGTGGCCGTGGCGAATTGACTACGATAGGTCAAGCCGATATTAATACCTTCAATAATCAAATTTCTTACTTTCCAATCCCCGTCTTTATTTCGGCGCATACTGTATTGAACCACGTAGGGCTTATCTACTTCGTTAAAAATATGTTGTATGACGGTCGCCATGCCATCAGATAAATCATCGCCTTTTTGTAGGGGTAATGTGGCAACACTTTCACCATTAAAATTCAACATGCTGCTAGCGTAAGTATTAATAAGGCTCTCCTTAAATGTGGCGCTGAATCTTTGAGTGCGTTCCCGAAAGGCGGTCTTGTCGGCGTCTGAGATCAGTGCTTTGTATAGCTTTCCGCTTGCGTAAACACCCATAACGCTTCTTGCGAAATCATCGAAATCAATGACATTTTCCAGAATGGGAGTTATTTCCGCATTGAATCGCTCCGGGGCACTGCTTGAATAGCTTTTTGCATTTTTAATGATGGCCAATACCTGCTCAGTCGTTTTTTGAACAACTTGACGAGGTTCTTTGTGCTGCGCATCGGCGAAGGTCATTGCCGTTACGCAGCACAATAGTGAGATCAATAAAAGATGCCGTATAAATAAACGCATGTTATTCCTCCTTTTTTCCCGCGATACTAACCAGCATTTTGCTGATCAAGTCTTCAAGAATCAGTGCCGACTGCGTATCCACTATTTCATCACCTTCTTTAAGGATATCAGTGCTACCTCCAACCGAAATCGAAATATATTTTTCTCCAAGTACGCCCTCGGTTTGAATTGCGGCAATACTATCCGAGGTTATAAAATCCACATTTTTATGAATGGCCATTTCAACCTTGGCGCGATTATCGTTAGGGTCGAGATTAATGGCACTCACTCTTCCCACCATTACACCGGCAATAGTAATTTGGGCGCGCACAGCGAGACCTGAAACATTGTTAAAGTGGGCCGACACTTTATATGTCTCGCTTCTGCTATCGTTTATATTGATTCCGCTAACTTGAATAGCAAGAAAGGCTGTTGCCAATATTCCGATCAACATAAAAGTACCTACGCTTATCTCAATAATACGAGTTCGCATAATTAACCGACTCCAAACATAGTGGCGGTGAGTAAAAAATCCATTGCCAGCACTGCTAAAGATGAATAGACCACAGTGCGTGTCGTTGCAGCGCTAATTCCTTCTGATGTTGGAATGACGTCGTAACCTTGAAATACCGCAATCCAGGTAATTACCGCACCAAACACAATTGATTTAATTATTCCATTGACAACGTCTTCCTGAAATTCAACTGCATGCTGCATGTTCGACCAGAATGAACCAGAATCCACCTGCAGCCAGAAAACCCCAACCGCAACTGCGCCACCAATCGCCACCATATTAAAAATGAGCGCGAGTACGGGCATGGCGATCATGCCAGCCCATAAGCGTGGACGAATGACCCGCTTAAGCGGATCCACACCGATCATTTCCAATGATGCTAACTGCTCGGTTGTTTTCATCAAGCCAATTTCTGCGGTTAGCGCTGAACCTGCGCGCCCTGCAAATAACAGCGCAGCAACAACGGGGCCCAATTCGCGCAAGAGGGAAAGCGAAACAAGTTGACCAAGCGCCTCGCCAGCACCGAAGCGAACTAACACCGTATAGCCTTGCAGTGCCAACACCATTCCTATGAAGAGGCCGGAAACGACAATAATAATGAGCGAGTAAACGCCGACAAAATAGAGCTGACGAATTAACAAACCTGGCCCATTGCGCCAATCGGGTAAGCCGACTATCGCTTGCCACCAGAATATCGTTGCACGCCCTAGTGTGCTTAATGTATTCAGGCCTGCTGCACCCAGCCGCTGTAAAAAATTCAGCATTGCCCAGTCACTCTGGTCGCATTAATTTCTCTTCCCAAACCCAAGTCTTGAACATATTCAATTGCTGGATAATTAAACTTCACCGGGCCTTCTAGCGATCCATGAATAAATTGGTGTACCTGCGGGTCTTCGCTATTGACGATTTCCGAGGGAGTTCCGCTTCCAATTATTTTTCCGCCCGCTAACACATAGATGTGATCCGCAATACTTGCTGTTTCCTCAACATCGTGAGAAACGATGATATTAGTTAAGCCTAATGTTTTATTTAACATTCGAATTAAATGAACCAGAGCACCTTTTGATATGGGATCTTGTCCAACAAAAGGCTCGTCATACAGGATTAATTTTGGATCGAGCGCAATTGCTCGTGCCAGCGCGGCGCGACGAGCCATTCCGCCCGACAATTCACTGGGCATTAAATGGCGTGCACCACGCAACCCTACCGCTTGCAGCTTCATTAGCACCAAGTCATGAATCATTGTTTCAGGTAAACGTGTATGCACCCGAAGTGGAAATGCAACATTTTCGTAGATGGAAATATCGGTGAAGAGGGCGCCGCTCTGAAATAACATGCCCATGTCACGTCTTACCTCAAATAAATCGGACCGGCTGAGTTCGGGGATATTTCTGTTGTTGATTTTTATGGAGCCACTGTCTGGATGCAGTTGCCCGCCAATCAGTCTTAAGAGTGTTGTTTTTCCGGTGCCACTCGGCCCCATAAAAGCCGTTATCTTTCCGCGCGCAATATCTATATCGACGTCGTTAAAAATCCATCTATTTCCGAACTGAAAACGTAATTTCCGAATCTCAATTAAGTTCTCACCTTCAGTTGTCGTCATAACGTCTCCAACGGAAAAGTATAAAACCGATAGGCACTAACAGGCGCCATTCAATAATCAATGGATGTCGATATTTAATTCTTTGTAACTAACCGCTCAATTCTATATACCAAAAAAAATTATGCGGCGTCTGTTCGGCGTCGATCACACTTGCGGGGATTTTAGATTATTAAATATGACATGCGCTGATGAGATTGTGTGTTTTCCGCTGGGTATCGAACAGATGTGAAGCCAGCTTTTGCATAAAATCAAGACGTAACTAATCGTCGCCCCCCATTTTTTGGCTTGATCATGTCCAGCAAATCTCCTATGGCAACTGTCACAACATAAGTTTTTTAATAGGATCAAAATATGCATACGCTAAGGGTTTCTCATGAATTACCGCTGTCCCCGGAGTTATTGCGCAAGATGGACGCTTATTGGCGCGCTGCCAATTATCTATCGGTCGGGCAAATTTATTTATTCGATAACCCATTACTGAAACGACCGTTGAGCATCAGAGACATCAAGCCCATGCTTTTGGGGCACTGGGGAACCACTCCCGGACAAAATTTTATTTACGTCCACTTGAATCGCATCATCAAGCAATATGACCTGAATATGATTTACATCTGCGGGCCAGGTCACGGCGGTCCAGCGGTGGTTGCTAACACTTATTTAGAAGGAACCTACAGTGAGGTTTATCCCAATATCAGCCGGGATGAAGCGGGTTTGCAACGGCTCTTTTTACAGTTCTCTTTTCCCGGTGGAATTCCCAGCCACGCCTCGCCCGAATGCCCCGGCTCGATTCACGAAGGAGGCGAGCTCGGCTATTCACTCAGCCATGCGTTCGGCGCTGCGTTTGATAATCCGGATTTAATCGTCGCGTGCGTTATTGGCGATGGGGAAGCGGAAACGGGGCCACTGTCGACAGCTTGGCATTCCAATAAATTTCTGAACCCGATTAGCGATGGTGTGGTGTTGCCCATTCTTCATCTCAATGGTTACAAAATTGCAAACCCCACGCTGTTAGCTCGCATTACTCATGAAGAGTTAGATCAGTTGTTGCGTGGTTATGGCTGGACGCCTTATTTCGTCGAAGGTGACGACCCGGAGCTGATGCATCAGGCCATGGCGAGTGCGCTTAATAGTGCCATCGAACAAATTAACGATATTAAACAGGAAGCGTTGATTCCCAAGTCGATGCATCACCACATGGAACGCCCACGGTGGCCGGTGATTGTGTTGCGCTCACCAAAAGGTTGGACTGGCCCTAAGATGGTAGATGGGTTGCCTGTGGAAGGTACCTTTCGCGCACATCAAGTACCCGTATCGTCACCCGTCGGCCACCCGGAACACCTACAGATGATTGAGGATTGGCTCAAAAGTTATAGGCCGGAAGAGCTTTTTGATGAAAGAGGTCGTCTGGTCGCAGACCTTGCTGATCTGGCACCTCAAGGTTTACGCCGTATGGGTGCGAACCTTCATGCGAACGGCGGTTTACTGCTGCGCGATTTGCGCTTGCCTGATTACCGAATTTACGCCGCCGATGTGCCTGCACCAGGCACGCAGGGCATAGGTGACACCCGCGTGCTGGGAACCTTTTTGCGCGATCTTGTGGCCAAAAACCAGAATGAGCGCAACTTCCGCATTTTTAGCCCGGACGAAACCCTATCCAACGGTTTGGGTGCAGTATTTGATGCTACGGATCGACAATGGGATGCAAACATTAATAAGGATGATCAGTGGTTAGCGCCGAGTGGTCGCGTGTTGGATTCAATGCTCAGTGAACATCAATGTCAGGGCTGGCTGGAAGGATATCTGCTCACTGGCCGCCACGGCTTATTCAATTGCTATGAAGCTTTTATTCACATTGTTGACTCGATGTTTAATCAACACGCCAAATGGTTAAAGATGGCGGCACAGATTCCTTGGAGAGGCAAAATCGCCTCGCTGAATTATTTACTGACATCCCATGTTTGGCGGCAGGATCACAATGGTTTCACTCATCAGGACCCTGGCTTTATTGATCATGTCGTCAATAAAAAAGCCGAGGTCGTGCGCGTGTATCTTCCACCGGATGCAAATTGTTTGCTCTCGGTAATGGATCACTGTTTGCGTAGTCGCCACTATGTGAATGTCGTCGTTGCGGGTAAACACCCTGCGCCGCAATGGCTAAACATGGATGCTGCTGCAAAACATTGCGCTGCAGGAGTGGGGATTTGGCCATGGGCAAGCAATGATGAATCAGTCGCACCCGACGTAGTTATGGCCTGCTGTGGTGATGTGCCCACGCTGGAAACACTGGCAGCGGTAATGATTTTGCGCGAGCACTTGCCCGCGCTTATTGTTCGTGTGGTTAACGTTGTCGATCTTATGCGCTTGCAACCGCAAAGCGCACATCCGCACGGTTTAAGCGAGAGTGATTTCGATCAATTATTTACTCGCGATAAGGCCATCATTTTTGCGTTTCATGGTTACCCATCGCTTATACATAAGCTCACATACAGGCGCACTAACCACACCAATATCCATGTGCATGGCTACAAAGAAGAGGGCACCATCACCACGCCGTTTGATTTGACGGTATTAAATGAAATGGATCGTTTTCATTTGGTGATAGCAGCCATTGAGCGCCTTCCACAAACTGGCGAGAAAGGTGTTTATCTCAAGCAACAGTTGCAAGAAAAGCTGGTAGAGCACCGCTTGTATATCAATAAATATGGGCAAGATATGCCAGAGATTCGCAACTGGAAATGGAAAATGGAGTGAATTTTTTGCTCGCGTTTATTTCCCAGGCAAAAGGCAGTGATCAAAAAAATAGCAGGTTAGGGATATCCTGCTAACAAACCGCATAGTGGCTTACGGGAATGTGCTGGTAGCTGAAAAGGAATTTAACCTGGTAATGATCGCGCGAATCCAAATCGTCGCCGTACATTTCAGTGGATGTAAAATCATCCGCATCCATTGGGTAGAATAGACCTGGGCAAATATCGAAATTATCGAATAAATAGTTAGCTATATTTTTAAATCGTAGCTGAGCCAGAGGGTTGTCAATAAATGCTTCGTTGCCCATCTCATACTCTTCGAATAACACCGTTATCTTTGAGCAATCGGAAAAGAAGGCAGCGATTTTTTGAAAATCCCTAAAGTAGCGAGAATCTATCGCCACGCTTCCATGCCCAAATTCAATCGCCATAGCAATAGTCACTATGGCAATATATTTATTTCTGGGATCAAATGTGCTTGTGCAGCAAACCGGCGTCAACGTATTTCTCCTTGCTCAAGTAAAGCCAGAAATTACTTGTCTTTAATGGGCGGTAGTTTTTTAGCTGCCCGCAGCTACAGTCAAGAGCTTCAACACGCTGATTAATGCAGCCTATGCAAATACAGCCTTTTCTGTTCGTTACGATCATACCTTTTGCGGTTCTTTCCATCTCCATATGTTTCCGAGTTGAATAAATATTCCTCCCCGTTAACGTCATGGCTGCCGGTTTTAGTGTGCTTGTTAGTGGTATGCGTCGCTTCAGCTGAGTAGTGCTTGAAATTTCGCTTCATAGCGCCTCCAATAATTAAACAGTTTGTAATTCACATAACTCATAGCCTACGAGTTAAATAAAAATACCAAATTTCAGTGATAATTTACTGTTCGTTACCGGTCAAACTCGGTCATTATTTGCAAGGTTAAAGGAAATTAGTTCAATTGCACATAGACTGCTAAATTGCCACCGCTGACTTTTCCTGCGTGCCATTGCAAATGGGGCTGATTAGTTAAGGTTATATTTTCCTGGCATTCTAATTACATTTCATAGGAGCATGGTATGCAGACAACAACAGATATTGAACCATCTAAAGAACCCACCAATAGCAATGTGCAAGAAGAGAGTGGCGAGCGAATTCTTTGGGGATAAGAAAAAATCAATCCTGTATAAATTGCATGACACCAGCATGCAAACTAATAATTACATTCATGAGCGGCCTTGGCCAATTATAGGTGCCGGGGTTGCACTTGGCGTTGTCCGCGGGTTGTTGTTAGCGACCAAAACAAACAGCAAAAAACGTTAAATGCTGGACACTTATTATTTGCCAGGTTCCCATGGCCCGATGAGTCGATTTTAGTAGATAAAACCACTCTCTCCATGGGATTTAAAACTCCGCGTCTCAATTTCCTCACCGCAGTGATTTTCATTCATCAATCCTTCTCACGCAGTGCTTAGCCAATCTTGTCGCTAAAAGCCGCATTTTTATTACAATATGGTATTACTCGAGAGGTAAATTATTGCTATATGATTATCCGTCGAAAATTGTGCCCTCCCATCTTTCGGTTCGGATAACAATTATTCTCTTTTTCTGCTTTCCCATAATTATATAAAAAATTTACGAATTAATTAGCGCTTTTCAGTGAAGCTGCTTTAACTAACTGACTTGGATTTCGATAAAATATTAGGGTAGATATTTATGAAAAAGACTTCGGCCAAGGCGCAGCTCCCTCTGCATGATCAAAATCACTTATTTGCTGCCCTGCCCGAAGAGACTAAAGAGCGTTTGCGTATTTTGGCCGAGCCTGTTTGGTTAAAACGGGATGAAATATTGATTGAATACGACACCCCACTGGAATATGTCTATTTTCCAATTGATGCAATAGTGTCATTGCTGTTTGTGGTTAATAGTGGAGCGTCAACAGAAGTCGCGGTGGTAGGTAATGATGGATTGGTGGGTGCAGTTAGTTTGTTAAGTGGTGAAAATACCTGCACCAAAGCATTTGTGATGAGCGCTGGCTTCGCTTATCGGATACCAAAGCAACCCGTTCATGATGAATTCCATTCAGACGACAATACGTTGTTTTTATTCCTGCGTTATATTCAAACACTTATAACCCAGACATCGGTAACCGCAGCCTGCATCCGTCACCACACAATCGAGCAGCAATTTTGCAAGTTGCTGCTACTCGCGCTAGACCGTTTACCTTGCAATAATCTCATGCTCACCCAAGAAGTGGCGTCAACCATGCTCGGTGTTCGTCGGGAAGGTATCTCTGAGGCTGCTGTAAAACTACAAGGCCTTGGGGTTATTGATTACCACCGCGGCCACATTACGGTACTTCATCGGCCTAAACTTCAAAAGCTAAGCTGCGAGTGTTACGCGATATTAGCGAATGAAACGAGTTGCCCTCCCCCCTCATCGCCAATTAACATACCGGTTGCCGCTGCTTATGCGGCGCGACCGAATAGTTTAATTGATCCCAAATGCGTCTATTGTTTCCGATACGGCTCATGTATCTATTTAAAACAAAATTTAATTCAAGCGACGAAAAAATGCGTCAGATCAGAACTCGAACAATAGCTTAATGTGCCACAGAATGTTTTGTCGTACGAAAATTGAGATAACGAATTACAGATCAAAGTAATCTTTCGGTTATTAAATTTGATTCCGGTTACATTTTTTCACTTGCCTTAAGCTGCTATATAATGTGGTTTCTTAATAGGAATTTGATCTGAGTTAATAGGTGACATCTCCTATACTATGCATGCTTGTGTCGCGGTGCTCCAGATTGTTTAATCAATAAATTTCCCACCTTCCCACCTTCCCACCTCCTTTTATTTTTGCTTATTTTGTAAATGTTTTTGCGATGCTAATGAAGGCCAGAGATTCTGGCTATATAAAAATTCTGGGATAGATATTTATGAAAAAAAATTTGGTTAGGGAACAGCTCCCCCTGCATGATCAAAATCATTTATTTTCCGCCTTGTCTGAAAGTATCAAGGAGCGTTTGGTTGCTTTGGCTGAACCTGTCTCGCTGAAGCGAGGCGATATTCTAATTGATATCAATGTGCCGTTAGAGTTTGTCTATTTTCCAATTGATTCAATTGTTTCTTTGATATTTGTAGGCACCACTGGCTCAATAACAGAAGTTGCAGTGGTAGGTAATGACGGATTAGTAGGTGTATTGAATCTGTTAAGCGGTGAAAACGCTAGCACCAAAGCATATGTGATGAATGCCGGTGTCGCATATCGGTTACCCAAGCAAGCCGTTCAAGATGTATTCCATTCGAATAAACATACTTTGTTATTATTTCTTCGCTACATTCAAACACTTATGACTCAGGCATCTATGGCAGCAGCCTGTAATCGTCATCACACAATCGAGCAGCAATTTTGTAAATTACTCCTGCTATCACTAGATCGTCTACCCTGTAATAACCTCACATTAACTCAGGAGCTGGCGTCAATCATGCTGGGTGTTCGTCGAGAGGGGGTCTCTGAGGCTGCTGTTAAACTGCAAGTGCTTGGCGTAATTGACTATCATCGTGGACACATTACTGTGCTTGATCGCACCAAGCTTGAGAAACTCGCCTGCGAGTGCTATCGAATTCTAGCGCGTGAAGCGAGCAGATTAATTCCGTTATTATCAATAACCTTGCCGGTTGCCAGTGCGTATGCTGCAAGGCCGAATAGTTTAATTGATCCAAAATGCGTCTATTGTTTCAGATATGGATCATGCATCTATTTAAAACAAAATTTAATTCAAGCGACGAAAAAATGTGTCATGTCAGAGCCTGAGTAATATTTTTATATATTACATAAAGCGGTTTTATAACCCGAAAATATACAACCGACGACGATAATCTGAATTAAATTACTCGCTTATATTGATACTGATTATCATTGTTATTTCAATATTTAAGGTGGCTTGTAGCACCGAAGATTTTTTTATCAAATCAAAACTCGTATTTTATTTTTAATCCTCGTGGCTTTTTCGTCGTGTCTATATTTGCTTATTCTAATAATCCCGCCGACCAAGGCCATGCAAAGCAAAAACCTCCCGTGTTAAAAATCCTATCAGCTTGTATTTAGTGCAAAGTGTGTTCGTCCACGAACAGACAAACACAATAATAGTTCCGCACCATTAATTGCTCTGAAGTACCTCATCACACATTGGTATTCGCTCCGGTTAAAGGGGATGGTTATGCGGCTTGGAATGATCGGTTTTGGCAATATGGGTACGCACCTTACCCGCAAGTTGTTACGCGGTAATCATGAATGCGTTGTTCTAAATAGCTCTCCCATTGCCGTGGAAGCCTTGGCGGAAGAAAACGCCATGATTACCTTCTCGTTGGAAAAATTTATTCAACAGCTACCAGCGCCACGAATTATCTGGATCACCGCTCCGGAAGCACTTATGGATCAGCTGCTGATAGATTTGGCTCCTCACCTCAGTGCGGGCGACATACTTGTTGATGGCGGCAACTCTTATTACATGGACGATATAGTGCGAGCTAAAAAGCTCGGGAGAAATGGGGTCCATTATCTGGATTGTTGTGCATGTGGTGGTCAGTTGGGGTTGCTGCACGGCTATCGCCTGTTGATCGGTGGTGACCACAAAATTGTGGAAAAACTTACCGATATATTCGACACCCTCAGTCAGGGAAAAACGACGGCCGGACATGAGTCAGTTGAAAGTATTCGCTCTGCCAATGGGGCCCAACCTGGCTATTTGCATTGTGGCCCTAACGGTGCAGGACACTTTGTAAAAATGATTCGCAATGCGATTGAGTATGGCCTGATGGGCGCTTACGCCGAGGGGATGAAAGATCTAAAGCGGGTGAAAATCAAGTCGCGCGTGGAGCAGTCCGATGTGCAGCAGGGTGCAAGTTTCCATTCACTAGGGCTGCGCACAATTGCCAAAATCTGGAATCGGGGCAGCAGGCATTTGGATTTAATGGCCACTGCGTTGTTAAAAGAGTCCGAACAAAAAATATTTGTCCTTCCGGTTGATAAGAATGCGGTTATATCGCCAACACCCCACACCACAAAAAAAGAAGCTGCCTATCGTGGTTTAAAAAGAAACTGGCGAATTCAATCCCATGAGTCAAATTACGATCGATATAGTGCAAGCAGGGAAGTGGCTGCCTTCACCGATAAAATGCTATCCGCGATGTGCCGCGAATACAATGATTATGACGAAGCGCAGAGCGACAGCAATGTGCTAGAGCGACTAATGAAGCATGGCTACCAGAAAGTATGCCCGGATTATCAGTCGGTGTTGAATCAATGAGCAATTCAAAAGCTATTCACGCGAATGATGTAAATACGCTTATACGTGAATCGAGTTCTGCCCAGTCGATCTTAGTATTTAATGCGGGTTCTTCCAGTATTAAGTTTGCGTTGTATCAGCACGCAGAGCCGCTGCAGCTCCTATTACAAGGAGAAATCGAAAAACTAGGGGGCAAGACTAGTCCCTTCGTAGTAAAAAATGCCCAGGGAGAAATACTCGATCAACGCGATTTGACAGCCACTGATCGAAAATCGATTATTAATTTTTTGATTCACTGGTTCGAACAACAAGATTGTTTTAGTTCCATTAAAACCGTTGGTCATCGTGTAGTTCACGGTATGCATCACACTGCACCAGAACAGGTATCGCAATCGCTTCTTACCGAGTTGCATCACATTAGCCCCTTCGATCCTGATCACTTACCCCAAGAGATTGAAATTATTGAAACCTTGTTTTGGCGTCACCCCACGCTGATACAAGTGGCGTGTTTTGATACGGCATTTCACCGAAGCATTCCACGAGTTGCAAAACTGTTACCCATTCCTCGCCGGTTTACTGAAAACGGTGCGCAGCGTTATGGCTTTCATGGGCTTTCCTATGCCTATTTAATGCAGGAGCTCGAATCTCTGGGTGAGATTGCGGCAACGGAGGGGCGGGTGATTCTCGCTCATCTTGGAAACGGTGCGAGTATGGCTGCGGTGCTCAATGGCAAGAGTATTGATACAAGTATGTGTTTTACGCCCGCGAGCGGTATTCCCATGAGTACTCGCAGTGGCGATCTTGATCCGGGTTTAATTAGCTATCTTATGCAAAATAAAAAGATGACCGGTATTCAATTGCGCCATATGGTCAACTATGAGTCGGGTCTACTCGGGGTTTCGGAAACCAGTTCTGATATGCGCGTGCTGCTGGAGAATGAAACTACTGATCCGCGCGCAGCAGAAGCCGTTGCGATGTTTTGTTATCAGGCCAAGAAATACCTGGGAGCTTATGCTGCTGCTCTGGGTGGCCTTGATACAGTAGTCTTCACCGGTGGCATTGGTGAGCATGCACCAGTGATTCGTGCGCGCATGTGTGAAGGGCTTGAATTTCTCGGTATAAAACTGAATAAAGCGTCGAATGCCAAAAATGAGTCGCTCATATCAGCGGTTGGCAGCAGGGTTAAAGTTTATGTTATTCACACCAATGAGGAACTAATGATTGCACGATCGGTGGCGCAAATGCTCCCGGTTAGGTGTTCCGATTCGAGAGAATTACCATAGTGGGTAACTCGCGAGCATAAATAGCCTGCACCAAATAGTTTTTGGTTCTACCAATAGTGAAATATTAATTAACCGCGATTTATTTCAATCGCTGATCCGGGAGCATAGCCATGAAAACATACCACACTATCCTTGTGGCAATAGACCTTACCAAAGAATCAAATGAAGTAATCGAGCGTGCCCAGAGTATTAGCAAAACGCACAACAGCAACCTCCATATCGTTCACGTCGTTGAGCCGTTTTATTTTCCCTACAATGAAAATATAGTGGTGGACCTGGCCAGTTTGGAGCTCGAATCTGAACGGCATGCAAAACTTCAACTGAAAACATTTGGCAATCGTTTTCAAGTTCTGGAAACACATCAGCATTTATTGCTAGGTTCCTCCGCTAAAAAAATTCATGAACTTGCAGATGATCTTTGTGCTGATCTGATTGTGGTGGGAAGCCATGGTCGCAGCGGTTTTTCATTACTACTAGGTTCAACCGCCAATGGTGTTTTGCATGGCAGTAAATGTGATGTTCTGGCTGTGCGTGTAGCAACTACAACATGACTTTGTTTTGTTATTTATCGCAATGTTAGCCGGATGACGAACAGAAAACCGGGAGTTAGGTGAGTAAAATTATACTGGTTAAATTTATGGCGGAGTTAATGCGGGAGCTTCGCCAGCGGCTTTACAAGTAAGAGTGCCTTAAACAGGCAATACCCTGTTAAGGATACAAATCCCGTCTTACAGGAGAATTGTTATGTCACTCGTTAAATGGGCACCATTAAACAATATTGAAAATATGTTCGATAACTATGCCAGATCACTTGGATGGCCTTTAAATGGCGATCAAGAACTAATTTCAAAAGATGATTGGGCACCGCGCGTGGATATAAGCGAAACTGACAGTGAGTTGGTTATTAAAGCCGATATTCCTGACGTGAAAAAAGAGGATGTCAAAGTCAGCGTCGAGGAAGGTGTGCTCACGATTCAAGGAGAAAAAAAGCAAGAGCGAGAAGAGAGCGGTAAAAAATACCACCGAATTGAACGGTATTATGGAAATTTCAGCCGTAGCTTCACATTACCATCTTATGTAAATGAAGCGAAAATTGAAGCTTCATTTAAGAATGGTGTACTGCAATTGCATATTCCTAAAACGGCGCAAAGTGCCCACAAAAATATAGAAATTAAAATTGACTAAAAATCCAAATGGCTGTGGGCATGTGTCAAGGCAATCCAGAACCATAGCATAGGGATAGTGCGTTTTGGATAAGGAGCCTGCGGGCAGGAAAAGGGAGTGTGCGTTTAGGGTAGGGAGAATAGAATCAGGGAAAAGGATAACTAAATGCACATTTCCATTCAGCCCTTGGTTGTGTTAGAGGCTCGCCTTGCAATTTTAATCAAAAGAGGAATTCATGGAGCATAGACATACCACGGCGAGACACCAGTGCGATATTAAAGTACTGATTTATAGGCACGGTAATCCTATAGCGTTTGGTCGAATCAAGAATTTCAGTTCGCAGGGAATGCTGGTTGAAACTGATTATAAAGATATTCATTTAACGCAGCAGTTAAAGTTTGAAATTATATTAGACAAGCTTGGCAGCAGCGGCGACAAAATATTTATCGATGTTTTAGTGGTTCATATAACTAAAAATGGATTCGGAGCCGAAATGGATATTCCTATTGCAGAACACATTGAATTATTTTTCTCTTATTTTAAAGGTGCGCCCTTACAGCAGGAAAATAGGGAGATTTGCTCTGTTGCGGTGGGTCACTAACCTCTCAATGGAAATAACTAGCTTATTAATGTAAGTAAGGGGAACGAAATAATTTCCCGTAAGATTTAAAATATATCATTGGGCTCGCATGCACTTTGGAAAGGTTGAGGTAATTCGTGATATGGATAATATCAACACCAATCTACGTGTGCACATACCAGCACAATTATCTGCTATGAGCAGAAAACCCTTCGATGATGCATTTTTCACCCACGTCTTCAAATACATGCTCAGTGGTGTCGCGTATGGGAAAATATTGCATCACAATGGTGTGCCTTACGATTTTATTTTCCTCTACATCAATCCGGCCTTCCAAAAGCAACTAGGCCGGCCAGCAATTAATGGGCAGCGGGCAAGTGAGCTTTTCCCCGATATTTACGATTCTAATCCTGAATTGCTCACCCAACTGACGCATGTATCCGCAGGCGCTCCTCCCAAGCATTTTAAAATTTATTTAAAAGCCATGAAAGAATGGTTTTCGGTGCAGATGTTTAGTCCTAAGCCAGCCCATTGTTTTGTCATCTTTGAAAAAATTACGCGGCGAGTGTTAATTGAGCAGCATTATCATCGGTTGCTCAGTGAGCAAAAAGCAATGCTTGATAGCCACATCGTGGGTATCGCGAAAATAAGAGACAGGAAATTTATATGGGTTAACCATGCCTATGAGTCTTTATTAGGCTATTCCTCTAATGAGCTAATAGGGCAATCCACTCGCATTTGTTATCGCAGTGATCAGGATTATGTTGAGGCTGGAAAAGCGGCTTTTGATGCATTAGATAAGGGGCAGGTCTATCGAGCAGAACTTCAACTCGTTAAAAAAGACGGAAGTCTTATCTGGTTTGCATTTCATGCGGAGCTATTAGAGCCCTATAAGATTGATGTGTTAGTTATGCTAATAGATATTACCCAAAAAAGAGAAATGGATTTAAAGCTGCTTGCGGTGAGTAATGAGTTGGAAGATCTCTATGATAATGCGCCCTGCGGTTATCACTCAATTGGTGCGGATGGCACATTCCAAAAAATTAACGCAACGGAACTGGACTGGTTGGGAGTAACTCGTGAAGAGGTGGTTGGGAAAATGAAGCCAACCGACTTTTTTACCCCTGAAGGAAAAGAAATGTTTACACGGTTATTCCCGCAACTCAAGGCGGAAGAGCACATAGAAAATATACAATTTCAGCTAGTACCAAAATCCGGCATTACAAGATGGGTTAGCGTATCCGCAAGTATTATTAAAGATGGCCAGGGAAACTTTTTAAGTACACGTACAGTCATGTACGACATTAGTGCGATCAAAGAAATGGAAGAGCAAGTACGGCAGCATGCTTTTTATGATGCACTGACGCATTTGCCAAACCGACATCTACTTGAGGATCGCTTGAGTCAGGCTTTGAGTGCAAGTGAACGTAGTCATTGTTATGGCGCTTTGCTATTTCTCGATCTGGATAATTTTAAACCATTAAACGACTCTCATGGGCACTCAATGGGCGACTTGCTGCTAATGGAAGTGGCACAACGCCTAAAAAAGTGTGTGCGCGAGATAGATACGGTTTCGCGTTTTGGTGGCGATGAATTTGTGATAATTCTCAATGAGCTGAGCGCAGATAAGACTGAATCTATTAAACGAGCCATGAAAGTTGCAAAAAAAATTCAGCGGGTCTTGATTAGACCCTATTGTTTAACGCAGGAAAAAGAAGATAAGTTGAAGTTTTGTGTGAAACATACTTGTTCTGCCAGTATTGGCATAAGCCTGTTTATTGATAATGCAAAACCCCAAGCGGAGCTCCTTAAGCAAGCCGACAGCGCAATGTATTGCGCTAAAAAAAATGGGAAGAATTCAATATTTCTATTCAATGAAGAGTTTGGTGAAAGGGAAATATAGGCCGGTTGTTATAGGAGCTATATTTCCATTATTAAAAATAGAATTAACTAAAAAATATTTTATGGAGTCTCTGAGTTATTCGTCATTCCTACGAAAGCAGGAGTCGTAGACTAGCGCAGCTAATCCAAGCTGTTGATTTTTATGGATACCCGCGTTCGCGGGTATGACGAAACTAAATATTTCAGATTTTCCTCAGGTGTTTGCATGATGATTTTTTTGGTGAGCGTTGTTGGTAGTGTTTTCGAAACTAAATGTGGGTTATTAAGGAGTTAATTATGAGCACTCATTTCATAAAAGCATTTCTTTTGGCTGCGACCATTTTTTTATTTTCTGGTTGCGCTTCAACATCTGACGTTGAGTTTGCGAGAGAGCAAGCGGAGGCGGCCCAAAAAACCGCCAATGAAGCAAAAAAGTCTGCACATGCTGCTCTTCTTGCTGCAGAAGCAGCAAAAAAAGCGGCAGAAGAGGCAAAGCTATCTGCAGATGCAGCTAAACAATCATCCGATGCAACCAATTTAAAAATGGATCAAGTTTTCCGAAAATCCATGCGAAAATGATGAAAACCACGGGAGTCAAAGCCGTATTTTTACAGCAGTGGCTCCCGGTTAATCTGGTGGCAATAGGGTATTAACCACAACAGGTGGTCCAATCGGTTGAGGAAGTCCATTTGCTTCAATTTTAATAAGTTCTGCAGCCCGCAAATCAATCGGATAATTTGGGTAGTCCTTCAGTGCGGATTGAATAAGTGCTAAAAATTGTTTTTTATCTTCATCATTGTTGGTTGATATAGCTTCCGGTCTTTGATGAACCTCAAGGTACAAAACGCCATCAGCCCAGCCCACCTTGTAAGGTTGGTTCACAATATGTACCAAGGTGCCAATTTTCACGTTTTCATAGAGATATTGAATATCTTCGGGATAAAGACGTATGCAACCATGGGTAACTGACATTCCGATACCGAATTCTTTATTGGTGCCATGAATTAAATAAGAACGAGCACCAAGATATAAAGCGTAAAGCCCAAGCGGATTGTCCGCCCCGGATTCCACGAAATCAGGTAGATAGTCTCCCTCGCTGGCATGTTCTTCACGTATTGATTTTGGTGGGTGCCAAACTGGATTGGCTATTTTTTTTATAACCTTGGTTGTAATAAGCGGTGTATTCCAATCATTTCGCCCAACGCTGACAGGGAAGGTTACAACTGTAGGCTGTTGGTGATCTTTAGGTTTTGGGAAGTAATACAACCGCATTTCCGCAACATTAATCACAATCCCCTTGCGAGGCGCATCTGGCAATAAATTTCTATAGGGCAATATAATTATCGATCCTTCTTCTGGCAGCCATGCATCTACACCAATATTTGCAGCAATAATTTCATCAAAACCTAAATCATTAGCGCGAGCTACATCTACCAAGGTATCTCCGGCTTTGGTGAAAGTAAAGTCAGGTTTACCAATTAGTCTGGAAGTACCGTCCGGTAAATCAAAAACACTCGCCAACGTACGGCTGCTTAGACAAAATAACATCAACAAACCTATAAAATATTTCATCAAATACTCTCGATATAGGTTCGGCGTTAACTGTTTCTTGTAGTATCCATTTTGTCAGCAGTAATGAAATGTTTCCAGAAAAAGTGATGTAAAAACCCCCAAAGCACAATATCAATAAAAGAATATTTTTTATCTTCTTTCATATATCCACCTGGCACATTCACCGCTAATTCAGTTGACTATACGCCAAATGGAAAAGTATCTGCCTCACCTGCAATCCATTCAGATGTGGAGTCCAGTGGTTCAATTGCAGTTGTTTCATCAAAATGCAGTATTGCGTCAAATTGGATCGCTAAACGACAAGGGAAGTAATGACTTGTACGCTCTGAGTGGGGTAAATAGAGAACGCCAATAGCGCGCTCAATATAGAGTTCTTGAAATGCGCGTGCGATATTGCCTCGCATGGGTAATAGAAAGCGATCCAAGTGGGTGCGGTGAAAAATATCTTCAATACTATTGGGTAAGGATTTGCGAACTGTTTTACGTTCGGCAGGGCCATCCCAATTGGAAGCAGCTGTGACTGTCCCCGACCAGGTTGTGAATCCAATGAGTCTGCAGTCGTCGCCATAATCTTGCCGAACAAGTTGCCCAACATTGTGTTGCCCAATTGAATACATGTAAGTTGCCCGAGCATCACCGATATGGGAGTTATGTTCCCACACCGCAATTTTTGCGGGAGACTTTAGCCGGTTCGAAACATAGTGATAGAGGTTATCGAGAGTTTCGAACATATGGCTATCGCGTAAATTCCAGGTATTCACTCGGCTATCCAGCATTTGACGATAATAGCCCTCCGCACTTTGGATCAGACGGGCATTTTGTTCGGCCTGAAACTGCTCGTCCTCGGACAAGGCATCGCGCTCATTTGCATATACAAGGGACCGTTCACGCAGGTTGACTAGTACCCGTATTACGTCGTTTTTGCACGATGATTGATGAGTAGATTCAAATGCATAGCCATAGTGACCGCGATTACCAATGTGATCCAGGCAGCTATAGTATTCACGCGCTTTAAGGCCTGCCTCCGGGTCAACCTGATCAAGATATTCCAGCACTGCAGCAACAGACTCATACAGGCTGTACATGTCCAGCCCATAAAAACCTACTTGCTCAGCTACCGGCAAATTTTCGTTATACTTTTGCAGCCACTCTACAAATTCTAACACCACCGTGTTGCGCCACATCCACAGCGGAAAGCGTTTGAAATCACCTAAGGCCTCATTCGCATTCGCATCAGTTCCCTGTCCGCGTACATAACGATTAACGCGATACGCCGAAGGCCAATCGCCTTCAATAGCGATGAGATTTAATCCATGATGAAGAATTAATTGCTTGGTAATTTCGCATCGCGCTTGATAAAACTCCTGAGTTCCATGAGTTGCCTCGCCCAGTAGAATAAAGGTTTTATTGGCACACAGGTTTACTAAAGACGAATAATCTTCAGAGGATTTTTCAAGTTTATGCGCGGATTTTTGAACAAGTGCAACAATATCCTTCTTTGTGCCAAGCATTGGATCCTCCCGATCAGTATCATCAATTGCACAATTAATTAAAGTGACACAAGTTGAGGCTATATTCCGTTACTAAACTAATGCGCTCGTGCAAGTTCCAATAGCTGCAGTACTTCGCGATCACTCGTCTGGTTAAATTCCAGATACCATTGTCCTACCGAATAAAATGGCTCAGGAACCATTAAACACACAGCTTCATCTACGTAATCTTCTAATTCATTTAATGCCTGCGCAGACGCTACCGGAACTGCCATAATAATTTTTCCTACTTCCTGTTGCTTTACAGTCTTTATAGCTGCATGCATTGTGGCGCCGGTGGCTAAGCCATCGTCTACCAAAATTACACATTTATCTTTTAAATTTGGCCAAGGGCGATTGCCGCGGTAGACTTTTTCACGTCGATACAATTCCTCTAGTTCACGATCCACCACTTGTTGAATTGCTTGGGTACTGATGTGATAAAAATTTATGACATCTTCATTTAAAATGCGAGTTCCACCTTGAGCAATCGCACCCATCGCGTATTCTTCGTGGTGAGGTATGCCAAGTTTGCGCACGACCAAAACATCGAGTGGCGCATGCAACGCCATAGCGATTTCATAAGCAACAGGTACTCCACCACGTGGTAGGGCCAGCACTATGAGATCATTGCGATGTTCAAGCTTAATAAGCTCTGCAGCAAGTGCGCGCCCTGCCAGCGTTCGATTGCTAAGTCTGTGCTCGGTTACCACCGTATTTCTCACGAGCGAACCCCCGTAAAAGACAGGCCAAGAATATGAGCAGGTCGATATCTTGACGCTATATAAAACTATTTGATAATCAGCTACTGATCTATTCTGATTAACCACACTGTTAATAATAAGGTGTGGTTAATAATGAAGTGTGTTGAAAAATGGTACTGATGTATTTTAGTGTTGTCTGTTCAGGAGCGAACTAATAATGGATAAAATTAATATCAATGAGGCTGATTTCAATATCAACTCTCATAGTTTTTCAGAGGATTTATTTAAGAGGCCTATCGATACGCATAGTATTTTTATTAACTAGCAATTTTAAAAATGAATTGGGTTAACATTTAATGCGAAGAGTGTTCGGTTGCGAACAGACGCCTACAATGGCTATTTCTATATTTGGACTGCGGGCGAAAGCTCGTCTATGCGCAAAAATGTTTTTTGCGCGGCTAGAGGGAAGCGCTAGCCACGTACGGACAAATTTCATATGATGGCTGTAATTAGCCATGGCAGGGATGGTTGTATGACTTTTGTCCGTATTCTTTAACAAATATATTTTGGTACATTTTTTCTCATGTTTCTGTAAAGCAGACGAAAATCCTTCTTGGTATGTTGGCTGTACATTCCAGTGCGTCGCTTTAGTTAATTTATCCTGCTGCCTCACCATCTGCATTGCGAATACATTTACGTTCATTATTATCCAAAGGCTCGATAATTTTCTTTTGCATTTTTAGCACATCTTGCGTCGCTTCAGACGCATCTTGACCTTCCGCTAGCCTCAGTCTAATACGTTCCATCATCTGGTCATTGGACGCTTGTGGCGCAAGAATAAAAAAATCCACGCCTGACTGCTCGGCTAATCTACGGAAATTATCACGCTCCGCATGAAGCAAAAATGCTGCATCTACTATCACTGACCAACCTGCATTCAGTAGCCGGGCGGTCAGATCAAGCAGCCGATGGTAAGTTAGCTTGTTGGCATCGGTATTGTATATTCCTTCACTGAAGGATGAATTGCTTGAGGCATTTTCCGTTAAACCGAATAGACGCTTTCTCTCTATATCTGAGCGCAGGCATAAGGTCGCGCCATTCCTATCCGCGAGTAGCTGCTGCTTTGCTGCGGTAGTTTTTCCGCAACCAGCAAGGCCATGGGTAATCGTTAGGCTTGGCTTGGGCGGCACTGCTAAATCTTGCGCCAAGTTGAGATAAACCTTGGTTGCAGTAAAATTGTTTTCATGTTGCGCGGCTAGAATTGCAGCCACTTTGGCTCGCACTAAAGCACGATAAACTGCATAAAATCGCAGAACGGGCACAGATTCATAGTCGCCTGATCTACTTAGCCATTGATTCAACAACCAGCAGGCTAAACCAGGTTGGTTATGATCCAGTAAGTCGATGTATGGAAATGTTATCTCGCTGGCGACATCGATCCAGCGGAACTCTTCATTGAAATCAATACAATCAAATAATGTTACCTGGTTATTGATTATTACGAGATTGCCGAGATGCAAATCTCCATGACACTCTCGTATACGGCCCTCGGCTTTGCGTGCTGTAAATTGTGGTATTAGGCGTTTATGTTCTGACTGGGTCCAGCTTCCCACCTGATCGAGCTGGTGCCGATCTGCCGGTGTGGGCAGTAATGCTCGTAGCGTATTGATATTTTCCAGTGCGGGGGCTAGCAATATCTCTGCAGATCCAAAGCGTGACATAGTGGGTGCGATTGCCGCGATTTGGTGAAAGTTAATAATCGCATTAGCCAATTGTGAAATCTTATCGGGTATCAGCTCACCGCGACTACACACGTGGTCAAGTCGCGCCGATTCTTCAAACCGTTTCATTTTCACTGCATACTCGATTGCATTCCCTGTTACCTGATCCAGCGCCCCAATTATTGGTTGCTCCGGCGTACCTGAAATCTCCACCAAGCCGAGATATAAATCTGAAGCAAATCGTCGATTCAAACGCAGCTCTGTCTGGCAGCAGGCCAGTCGTCGCGCTAATGTTCCGTAATCCAAAAATGGAAGCGTAATCGGTTTCTTGATCTTGTAGGCGAATTTACCGGCCAGTAACACCCACGAAGCGTGTGTTTCCATGAGCTCAACATTCGCTGCCGGTTCAGGATAGCGCCAGGGCTCAAGTAGAGCCGAAATTATGGGTGGTTTTGAGTCGCTCATATCGATAGTGCCTTTGATCAAATTGAACGTTCATTTGACTCCTTTTTCCGAAACTACTTTCACTTGCTTTGTTGTTACAGGTGCCGTTCGGGCTCAAATAATACTGTTGTTAATGGCGATGGATAAGACCAAGGTTTTTTATGCGATGTGTTTTAGGTAAGCAGGAATTTGAAAACAGGCTGAAAAATAAATACCCGGTAAATAGGCTCTCAGTATTGCACGGGACAAGAATAATCCCCGCGTGATGACCAGCATATCATGCGATTTTATCTATCGATAACATCCTTGTATTTACGAGGATGTACATAAATAAATTATGTCATAAGCCATTAATTTGTTACTTCCAAAGAATTAAAAGCAAGCGTAATAATTTACAAAATCCATTTTTTATGTAGGTAATTGAAATTTATTAATGTGCCTAAATACCCTGAATTTAGTTCGATATCCGACAGACAAAACCATTTTTCATGGCCAAAATTGGTTCATCAAATTTGCATGATTGGTTCTCAATCCTGAGAGCTTTTATCCTAAACCGGGAAGGAGTTTTGTCATGAAAACAGATTCACAAATTCAAGCAGATGTTATGCAAGAGTTGATATGGGATCCGCGCGTGTCGCATGAACACATTGGTGTTGCAGTTACTGATGGAATAGTCGCCCTCTCAGGTACTATTCCAAGCTACATTGAAAAATCTGCTGCGGAGCGCGCGGCTCAACGCGTGGCGGGAGTTAAAGCAGTGGTTGAAAAGATAGAGGTTAAGTTACCCAGTTTGTATGAAAAGGATGATCTGGATATTGCGGAGGCGGTTCTTAACTCATTCCTTTGGAATGTAGAAATTCCAGATAAATTGATTAAGGTCAGTGTTGAGAATGGGTGGGTTAAACTGACGGGTGAAGTTGAATGGAATTATCAGCGCAATGCAGCTGAAAAATTGGTTCGCAGCCTAACCGGCGTAAAAGGGGTGTCAAATAATATTATTTTAAAAACAAGAGAGGTTCAGGCGGGCGTCGTTAAACAAAAAATTGAAGACGCTCTCAAGAGAGAGGCCCTGCGTGAAGCCAAGCAAATTAATGTCGCGATTAACGGCGGCACTGTCACTTTATCCGGAAAAGTTCATTCATTTTCTGAAATGAATGATGCAAAACTTGCCGCATGGAGTGCGCCAGGCGTAACAAAAATAGAAAACAAACTGCTTGTTGCTTAATGTGATCATGGATCATGGATCATGGATCATGGATCATGGATCATGGATCATGGATCATGGATCATGGATCATGGAGAGGAGTAGATGAACCAGGGACGATGGAGCAGGGATTAAAGGGATTTTGTGGTATTAAATCAGAAATGGATTCTGATTTTTGACGCAATGGTGTAAACATCCTTGCGTCATTCCACTAAACCGCAAGTGCTAGTCCATTGCTCACCTTCTCACTCAGGTGGGCAATACTCATTAAATAAGGTGCGTGCTAAGTGTACTGCACTGAGTTTGATGAGGTTAAAGGAAGGCCCCGCCACCATGTCTCGGATTATTTCCGGTCAACTGGTGGCGGGGATAGTTTTAGCCCGCCCTCTGAGTAATCCGCAGAAACGCTATCGCGTGATAGCAATGTCGCTCCAGTTCAGAAATTATGCTTTTCTGAAGAGTAGCCTCATTCATAGCATTGATGATCCGAGCAAAATAGTACGGTGACCTGAGCCAACCGTGAAAAAACTGAATGCAGACTGGCATCGCAGTCATAAAATGCCTACGAAGCCTACATTGGAACAAAGACTTGAATGGCATTTGGCGCATTCAAAGAACTGCGCCTGCCGTCCCATTCCGAGAAATCTTGTGCAAGAAATGAAAAGAAGAGGAATGATCGCATAACAAGCGACTGCGGTAATAATCTTTTACATTGGCACTCACAACAACTCTATGTAATGCTTCATGATTTCCTAGCGCCCCGGCAGAGAACGAATTCCCGTGTTTGACTTAATATTATTTACAGATGGCAGCGTGGATACCAAAACAGGTATCGGCTTTGGTGCTTATCTTGCGGTTGGGGATATGGAATTGCCTCTTGACGATTTAAAACCCCACGTGAAAGTAAAACAGTTTGAAAATACCTCATCAACGAAGCTCGAATTGCAGACTTTGTTGTGGGCTATAGATGATGCGCTACTGTCAAGCACGGAACAAACGGTGCGGGTAGTGATTTATAGTGACTCACAAAATGTCGTGGGCTTACCTGCGCGGCGTAATGGTTTAGAGCAGCGGGATTATTTTGCGAGTAATGGCAAACGTTTGCATAATGCCGAACTTTATCAACAATTTTTTAAGTTGATAGATAGGTGCGGTTTCCAAATTGTTAAAGTGGAGGGGCATAAGCCCCAGCGTGCAAAAAGTCATGTCGATCGCGTGTTTACATTAGTCGATAAAGCGTCGAGGTCTGCCTTGCGCGAGTTTAATCGTTAACTCCCCTAATCTTATCAATATCCCTCTCTTCCCTAATGATAGCTTGCGTACATCCGCTGAACGGTAGTTCGTGCAGAATGGTCATTCAATACATCTGAGCCTGATTCAGTGGGTAGCATCTATGGAAAACGGAACCTGGTTTTTATTAATTGGCCTGCTGATGCTAGCGCGTGGTTTGACGTCCACGATTCTGACTCGTTCGCCTTTCAGCTCTTCAATTGTTTACCTCGCCGTTGGGCTCATTGCGGGCCCTATGGTGTTAAATCTGTTTCATTTCAATGCTGTGGCAGAAGCGCCGCTGCTGGAGATACTGACGGAAGTTGCGGTACTAATTTCTCTCTTTTCCGCTGGCATAAAAATGCCGGTGCCGGTTACGGTAAAACAATGGACCAGACCCGTCTTGCTCGCATGGGCGGCCATGGCCATAACAGTGGTATTGGTCGCTGCTTTTACCTATTTTGTTTTTAACCTTCCGATTGGGCTAGCAGTGTTGCTCGGGGCGATATTAGCGCCGACAGATCCGGTGCTGGCGACGGATGTGCAATCGCGTCATCCTGGAGATAAAGATCATTTGCGCTTTAATCTCACCTGCGAAGCGGGCATGAACGACGGGTCAGCATTCCCCTTTGTTATGCTGGGATTAGGCCTGCTCGGCTTGCACGACCTGGGCGATTGGGGATGGAAATGGATTGCGCTGGACGTGCTCTGGGCGACTTCAGCTGCTATCGCTATAGGCATTTTAGGCGGCATGCTTCTGGCGCATATTGGGTGGAAGTTGAGGGGGAGTGACTTTAAGCAGGAAATTCTTGACGATCTGGCTGGATTGGGGTTAATCGCGCTGGTATACGGAATCAGTTTGTCGATTGATGCGTGGGGCTTTTTAACGGTATTTTTTGCCGGAGTCGCGCTACGCCAAACCGAATTAAAATTATCTAAACGTCACTCGCGCCAACTTGAGCTAGTAAAACAAAAAGAGAGTGCGCATGCGTCTGGTGTAGACGATGCTGAGCAGACCATTATCAGCGTTGAGTCATTGGTGTTTGGCGCGCACCTTGAGCGGTTATCAGAAATGTTATTGGTGTTTTTGCTGGGGGGAATGCTTGCGTTTCAGTTCTGGAATTGGCAAACGGTTGGTTTGGCATTGTTTCTTTTCCTGGTCGCCCGCCCGCTGAGCGTTTATATAACCTTGGCGGGAACTGCCACCACCTGGAAACTGCGCAGCATGATCGGGTGGTTTGGTGTGCGCGGCATTGGCTCAATCTACTATTTGATGTATGCAATAGTGCACGGGCTGGATCAAGCGCAAGCGGAGCAGTTGACTCAATTTGTCCTTGTTGTTGTAACGCTTTCTATTATTCTTCACGGGACTAGCGTAAAACCCATCATGGAAAAGTTTTGGCGACGCAAGTGAGCTGCCTACCAATAAGGATGGTCGACTTAAGTATCAATGTGGAGATCAAACCTGCGGATGATGTAATTAATTGCCTCAGGTAAAACGCGGAGAAAATTATGTATTCAAGCTTTTCAGAACAAGATAGAAAAGAACTTCAGGTGGCAAAAAATTTATTGGAAAATCCTGGCGTAGCGGCAAAGGTAACAAATTTTATAGGAACTCCTATCGAAAAAGGACTCGCTTTATTACCCGATAGTTGGAATAAAAATATTGGTGAAGTTACGCGTGCGGCGCTACTTAAAGCATCACAGGCTGCCATTTTCACTATGAAAGACATTCCCGGCGAAGAATCGTCCAATATGTGGCACAAGCTGGGCGTGGCTGTTAGTGGCGGGGTAGGTGGGTTTTTCGGAATTGCCGCCATATCCATCGAGTTACCTATTTCTACATCGATCATGTTGCGTTCAATTGCCGACGTTGCGAGAAGCGAAGGTGAATCCATCTCCGCTCTGGAAACGAAACTTGCTTGTCTGGAAGTTTTTGCCCTCGGTGGCAACAGCGAGGGCGACGATGGTACAGAGAGTGGTTATTATGCGGTGCGAGCTACGCTTGCAAAATCCATAGCGGCAGCCTCGGAGTTTATTGCGACCAATCGATTAGCCGACGAAGGCGCGCCACTATTACTTAAATTTATTGCAACGGTCGCGCAACGGTTTGGAATTCAAGTAACCGAAAAAGCCGCCGCTCAGGCCATTCCCGCTATCGGCGCTGCGGGTGGAGCAATAATTAACACCATATTCATTGATCACTTTCAAGATATGGCAAGAGGGCATTTCATTGTGCGGAAACTTGAAAGAAAGCACGGTAAGGAATTAATAGAACGCATGTATCTTGAACTCCCCAAGCTTGGGTAGCTGTATGGCGATAATTCCGCTTCAAACAAAATCCGTCAATGCAACCCAGCCGCGAATTTTTCCGATATACACAAATGCAATACCAAGTTTATTAACGTAGCGCGCATCACCCGCTGAAGGCGGGTCGTATTCTTCCAAACCTTCCAGCGCCAGCGAACTATCTAATGGCGCTTTCCAATGCAATGTTTGCGGCACAGCCGGCATACTCAATTCACTGTCCGTCCACACCAAACCATCGCGCTCAACGGGCGATGCATGGTTAAAATCCGCAGGAATAAACACCGCAGAAGTCCCCGCCATTTTTTTGTAAATACGCTCTCTCATTGTGACTCCGTTTGGATGGATGCTTGCTGCAATAGTCGCGCTATTAAAACAGCTGCAGCGAGTAGTGTTTTGATGTGGGTCAACAGGAGGTGAGGGCAGGCAGTAATAGGCTGTAATGCACTTTGCTGATAGAGTCTGGTAAAGTCGCGCAAGCCAATTTATTTTGTAGGGTGCGCCTCGCGAAGCAGGCCGCCGAAGGATAGGCGATGAACGGTAGGCCGGGGCGGGTCGCGCTGACTGAGTTTACGAACCGCAATAGATTGAAGGGCAACAACGTGCCCGAAGAGGAAGTTCGGCTCTTAAACTTAATTGGCTGTATATTTCCAAATATATTGAACCGCATATCTTCAGCTTTATTGGGGTCTTTTTCTAAGATATTGTTATAGAGAGTTTTTAAAGTTGGTTGGGATTCATCTTCCTGTAAATGTACGGCCTAGACCGTCGAATAAACTGTTAGCGACAAATAGGAATGAAGTTATGTTTAATATTTTTGGAAAGAAAAAAGCACAGTCAGCCACTAATCTAATTCACAAGGGAGGAATGAGATTAAAAGAGGCTGAAGTAGACATAATGTTTATTGCAAAAAATGATCAAGTTATATACACCAACGATGAATCGGATCACCTTTTTACTCTAGACAAAGACGGTGACAAAAAATTAAATGGAAGAGTTGTGAATATGATATTCACAGGACAATCAGACAATAGTGTTATCGAAATTTTTGTCCTCTTTAATGATTCTGAGGCTTACACATTGTTTACTTTAGGTGTAGGTAGAGAGGAAAGGTTTGATTATGTTTCCCAAGCAATATTTAAGTACTTTTTAGATAAAAAAATTGAAGGTGTGTTTTCACTTAAGGAAGGGTATTTAGTGCAATATCTTTCTAGATTCACATTGTTCCAAAAGGGTGCGAAGTACTTTATGGTTAACAGTGGGCAGAGCCACGCTTATCTCATTGAAGAAGATGTAATAAAGAGAGGCAGTGGTGACGAAATAAAGTCACAATTTTGGAGCTAAAGTAAAAGCGCTAAAAGCATAGCACCTGACGCATTGTAAGTGGCGCTTATGTGTACTAGCTCAGACTTGATCTGACAGTTACCGGTTTTTACAGGTGTCTGTCAGATTAGATTTGAGCTAAATTTTTCTCCGCCCAAATCCGTTTTCCATCAAGCAATGTTTCCAGTGGTGTTCTACCGCAGCACATCTT
>JAUSMW010000039.1 GCA_030645815.1 Candidatus Saccharimonadota bacterium | reverse complement strand
ACTGCCAGGACCCCGTGATATGATACAAATAGATAGTATCGAGAGCAAAATAACAGCACTAGGAAGTACATGGCCAATATTCTAATTGTTGAAGACGATAAAGACTTAAACCAAGCGTATCAAATGATACTAAAACGGGATGGTCATGATGTTTCAACGGCGACAAACGGCGAAGAGGCTCTCAAAAAAGCCACGGCTAGCACCCCAGAACTAATATTGCTCGATTTATTAATGCCGATTATGGGTGGCCTTGAGTTTTTGAAAAGATACGACCTAAGCAAACACTCAGAGGTAAAAGTATTGATATTCACCAACATGGAGAACTCTCCGGAAGTTAGTGAAGCTTACAATCTTGGCGCACACCGCTGCATAGTCAAATCTTGGACTGCACCGCAAAACCTATCGCACGTCGTCAACGAGGCACTCAAGACAAAAACGCCAGCTTAAATGGCTAGCTAATGAGTTACTGCTTTAGGCTGGCTTCAACGTCAGCAATAAACTGATCGTTAATAACGTGCTGCAATTTATCTAGTTCAACCTGATATAGTGTGTGCTTACCGTACTCGATAACACCAGCCGTTTTGAGCTTGTTCAGCTCCGTAGCTGCCGTTTCCCGCGTGAGGCCCGTTAGATTTGCAAAGTCTTGATGCGTCAAACTAAGGGTTATCTCTACTTGCCGAGGCCCGATTTCGCGACCGTGAGTTAGCGTCAAATAGTGTAAGGTATACAGTAATTTGTCGCTAGCACGTGAGTGCTGTAGGGCATTAAGCCGCATGGAATTACCCAAGTAGCCCATAACAAAACTATTTAGCAATTTATACATATAGTCAGGGTTCCCCTGCAAAAATTCTATAAAATCCTGTCGCGGCAGAGTATATAATGTCACGTCAGTAAACGCCTCGTAGTAGAAATAGGCATTTGGGGCCTTGCCGAAGGCCCACGGCACCGGAAAGATATCAAGGGAGGTATAAAAATCTACTGGCTTTTCGTCACCCTGAACACTGAGGTTGTATGCCTTAACGGTTCCTTCTCGCACAACGTAGGCATTTCGCGGCGTTTCACCCTGGAAAACCACTATCTCACCCTTTGTAAAAGACACTGTCGGATAGCGCTCAATAAAACGGTCAAAGGTGATTGCTGAGTCGGCCATACTACCAGTGTACACTTATACTACAACACTGAACAGCAATACTGGCTACTGGCTGGATGCCACCTGGTCATTACCGAGAACGACAATGAAGTCAGCCTCCGCATATTTGGTTGCGTATGGGTTAGTCGATGTGACATGTGTCCCATACAGTTGTTTTAGTGCAGCCAGTGTCGACGGCTTCTTGCTGTTTACTACTATCACGTGCGTGCTGTCTGCTATCGATTTCGCATCAGCCACCTCTGTTACATTGATATTGCGTTTGAGTAGTAGTGCTTCATTCTTGCCAGCCAGGCCGTTTTGCGGGGTGCCATTCAGAATAACAACCTTGGCATCCTCTTGCACCACCTTACTGCTACTCATTAGTCTACGCAACACCTGTTGGATGTCGGTAAAATCTTCGGGGCCCGCCGCCGGCACCAGAGCCGACTGGCCACTGGCCGTACGAT
>JAUSMW010000035.1 GCA_030645815.1 Candidatus Saccharimonadota bacterium | reverse complement strand
GGAAGTGGTATTTTGGGTACTACAAATGCTCAGACCCTGACCCTTGGAGGAGCTACCACAGGTAACATTTTCTTGTCTCCGACGGGCAGTAATAAAATTGGTATCGGTTTTAATACTTCTCCGCTTGCAGCGCTTGATGTTAGAAGTAGTTTTGGAACAACTCCTATTGCTTCTTTTTCGGGTACCTCATCCTTTGCAGGGCTTCTTGTTGATAATTCCGGACTGGGAGATATTATTACTGCCTCTATGTCGGGTGCTCCCAGATTTGCTGTTACAAATAACGGAAGTCTACAATTTACAGGAGGTTCAGGTATTCTTCAGACGCTTTATTCGGATGCCGATGATCCGAAGAGTTACCGGTTCCCGGATTTTACAGGCGTAACCGCGATGCTTTGTCTTGATACCGGTAACTGCGCAGGTGCAGGAGGTGTTGTCGGGGGCGCGGGTACACTTAACTACGTCAGCAAATTTACCGCAACTGGAAGTCTTATCGGAAATTCCTCCATATATGATGATGGGAACATCGGTATTGGTACTGCTGCTCCAATCGGAAACTTCAACCTTGTAGGTAATAGAGCTGGGCAAGCACTTGCAGTTCTAGACTACACGGGTACGGATCAGGATATATTGGCTGCTTCCTCTTCGGGAGTTACACAATTTACACTTGGCAATACGGGGAATATAGGCTTTACAGGTGGTACGTCGTATCTCAACACGCTTACCTCAGATGCTACTGCTGCAAGGACCTATACTTTCCCCGATGCAACGGGTGATGTTTGTTTAACAACCGGTAACTGTGCAGGTGCAGGAGGAGGAATTGTTGGAAGCGGAACAGACAATAGAATTGCTAGGTTCTCAGCAACCCAAACAATCGAAGACGGAAGCATCAATGATCTTTATGCATCAGGAGTTGCTCTCACTATCTCAGATCTAGGTAGGATCGGAATTAACTCCACTTTGCCCATTGGAACTTTAGATGTAAGAAGCAATGTTAATTACGTTCCTGTTGCTTCATTTTCTGGAAGTACATTGGTTGCAACACTTCTTGCAGACAATAGCGGTAGCGGAGATATCTTTACCGCTTCATCTTCAGGACAGACAAGATTTACTTTGCAAAATACCGGCAACATTTTATTTTATGGAAATCAGACAAGTGCGATAACTTTAACAAGCGCTGCTGTTTCTCCCCAGACAATAACTTTCCCGAATAGTACCGGAACAATTTGTTTGCAAGGATCGGTAGACTGCGGATTTGCAATTGGAGCAAATTATTTGCAGTTAAATTCCAATCTTCTTTCACCCACTAACTCAACGTACGATTTTGCAATTGGTGGTACTTCAACTGCAAGTGCAAAGTTTGCATTTGTTAATGTAGCAGGTGGTACTCCCACGGCAACAATCTCTGCTAACTCCGGCAACATAGCTACATACATCAGTGGTTCGGGAAATCTT
>JAUSMW010000028.1 GCA_030645815.1 Candidatus Saccharimonadota bacterium | reverse complement strand
AGCTGTCTTTGGCTTTATAGCGTTAGGTCTTGTAGGGCTCGTATCTGGGGTTATTCCTTTTGCTTATGGCGTCGCAAAGTGCGGTGGCTTACCAGTAGAATCGAGCAATTTTGCAGCTTCTTTTTCGTACAATCTACCAGGCGACAAAGCATATGGTATTCAACCTCTCAGCTATTATGAATTTTGTACAGCTACACAGGCAGAGAACGAAGGCTATCATAGAGACCCTCTTTCAGATTATTGAGTTATTTAGTCAATCAACATCTATATTAATAAGTTTTTAGAGCTAACACCCAGCACAACATCAACCCGATTCGGGTATTCTTTTGTGGACCGTTCTTTGAATCCAAACGATTTGTATAGGTCGATTACATATTGATTCCATTCGGCCGAGTTTGTCTGGATGCTGTAGTTCAGCGGTATTTCAGTATTTTTCATGCCAATGTCGTTGTTTCTTTCAAAGAAAGCTTTTAGCAGTTCCCGAGCGATACCCCGACGCTGATGTAATTCTTTGACGGCTAGTTCACAAACGTACAGAGTGTCAGTAGGGTATTGTTCGTTACCCTCAGACGCCCGCTCGTAACCCATAACCATGGCGATTGGTTCGCCGTTTTCAAGCAGGACTAAACTATGCTCCCACTTGTCCAGTAGCACTCTGTCTCCCTTTGTGTCAGCTAGTATGTCATCGGTCGTGTACTCAACGCCGGGTATTAGGTTGGCTAGTGCGGTTAGTTGATCCGCAAACTTTTCAGCCAATTCCTTTGTTAATTTTTCAGGGGTTGGCTTTGGCGAATCTTTATATTCAGTCATATGGCTATTATAACAGTTCAAATGTCACTTATTTTGATCTAGGTATATACTAGTGGTATGTATATTACATCAGTGACGCTATTTATGCTCGTTCTGCCTGTGCTATCTATTGTCATCGAGTCAGCAATGGGTGGCCAAGCTATCAGCTTGGCGCTAGCGGGTAAATGGTTTGTATTTTGGGCGATTGGTATTCGCTTGCTTACTGCAGGTGTTCGTCAGGCGGCAAAACCGGGCTTAACGGCCGAAGGGATTCTAGGAGTAAAAGACAAAGCGTCATGGATTGTTGTCCGCGAGCTTGGGTTTGCAAATATTTCTATAGGTTTAGCTGGCATCATCTCGCTATGGCAAGCTGGCTGGCGTCCTGCGGCTGCGTTTGTAGGCGGGTTGTTCCTATTACTGGACGGAATATTGCATACGCAAAGCAAGAAGCGTAATTTCGAAGAAAACGTGGCTATGTATTCAGACTTGGCGATCGGCATCGTTATGGCTGTGTATTTGGTGAGCTTACTCTAGAACGAACCAGTTTTGACTTCGCCACCTCGCTTGTAGCTAGCGAATATGACACCGCTGGGGGTGGTTTTGGTTTCTATTAGTTCAAATGCCGCTGGTATGGTGCCTTCTGCAAAGAGTTTCTTGCCATTGCCCAGTAGCACTGGGAATGTCTTTAGCCATAGCTCGTCTACAAGATCGTGCTTGAATAATGTCTGTGCGAGGTTGGCGCTACCCTGGACTTGCAACATGGGGCCATCCTCCGCTTTTAGAGACTTTAGTTTAGCCACGACATCACCAGATATCAACGAAGCTTTTTGCCATGGTAGGCCTAGGTCGGAATCGCTCGATACGACATACTTTTTGGCTTTTTTGAAACTTGCGCCAATAGGGCCATTTTCGTTCTTTGGCCAATAATCAGACCACATGCTGTAGGTTTTTCTACCAAGCAGCAAGTCAAACGGCATACTCATCTGTTCGACCATCATTCCGCCAAACACTTCGTCAGAATAAGGCACTGTCCATCCGCCGTATTTAAACCCACTATCAACGTCTTCATCCGGCCCACCAGGTGCTTGCATGACCCCGTCGAGGCTGATGAAAGATAAAACAACTATTTTTCTCATACTTTTATTATACGCCTAATAATTTATATTTTTCTGAACTTCTATATGGGACACTAACTGTCAAGAATACAGAAGCGTACACTATAATGGAGGCTGTATATGGAAGATGTAATAACGATACAAGTAGGCAACAGAGTTATAGGTTATAAAAACTTATACAACGACGAAATCAATCAAGGTTTTGAAAACTTTTATAAAACTTGTTTCGGCGGGAATTTAGAGACACTCGAAAAAAGGTTATATATTTTTTGGCCGACTTTTTTTGAAATAGCCCAAAAGTACTTATCGTCTCAGGATGAAAAATTTTCTATACATGATAACTTTTTTGAAAATTTTACAGTGGTAAGTGAGTGGCTCTGGGAAAATGGCTTTAGTGAACAGGCAGCTAGAGTCTGGGCAAGTGTAAGTAAATTTATCAAGGAATTTGAAAAAAAATACTTTCAAATACACAAAGGTAGCTTGTTCTACTTCTGGAGTATTCCGCTTCTTATGCTTGAACGAATTGATGCCAGTATACTATCTCTTCATAAGGCTGTACTTGAGGACAAAAGAAACAAGCCTAATGAGTGGAGGGATAATCCTGCCCACCAAGTGCTTTCACTAAGCGATAATCCGAATCCTTACCTTAGGAATTTGCTGATAGATCCAGTGCTAGTATTTATATCAAAAAGGATTAGTCTGTATAATAGTAGGTATTCAAGGAATTTTTCTATTAGTGAATTGAGGACTCTTTTTCTAGATAATCCCGCAATTGAAACAGAAACTATTTACTACTTCACACTATCTATCTATAAATTGACATATATACGCAGGCTTAGTGATCTTGGTCTTGGCCAAAGTACAATAGGGCCATTGGTACTAAACTCATCTATCGGTTCTGTTTTGTTAATATGGGAAAACCTACTGAGACAGTCTTATGAAGGTAGATATCTTCGTAATCTTACTGCGAGTTTGATGGATGATAGCGGAACCGCGTGGGGTAATTCTACGGTAAGAACTGGTAAAGCGAATGATGATGCTAACAAAAATTTAGTACGCTGTATAAAACGCCGCAAAGATCGGAATTTAAGACAGGATCTCCTGCTTGGCTATGTTCTAAGGAATAATACTTTTCATTCCTTAGAAAGTGATGACTATCTATGGCAAATCCATACGGATTTAATACAAATCATTTTCAATTGTTTATTTACCGCACTAAAACCGAAAAAGTAATACAGGAATATTTCAAATATATGTAGAAATTTACTTTTCAGCTTGCCACAATATATGGTCTATAGGACCTTTTTTGGACAATGACTCTATATGCTCGTATGATTTTTGCAAGATTTGCTGCAGGATTGGTAACTCGACATCGCTGAGGTGTTTGATATACACACAATAGCCAGTAGTGGTGTGTTTGCCTAATTTTGCCAGCAATTCGCTGTAGCGTGCTGTCCCGTCCATCAGGTACACGGTAATTTTGCCGGCTCTAGGGTAGAAACCGAGTGTGTGTGCTTCGCCTTTGCGACCGCTTGCATATTCATACTTGTAAACTCCGTAGCCTATAGTGCCTATGCCATATAGGATTGGGTACTCGCCGCTAATCCGCTGCATCATCTGCATGATTGTTCGTGTGTCAGTTTGTAGCCCATCGTCCAGCGATGCAATGTACTGTTGTATGGTTATGTCGTGTCGTTCGTCTTTTTTGCTCATAGAACTCCTTTTTGGCGTGTACCCAATCTATTTCGCTGAACTATCAGTAGCAGCATGAAAGCGCCGTTGGCAATAACCAAAGAAGCTGGGTATAAAACTGTTACCGCTGATAGCTCTTGCAGGGCGAACAAGGCTATTAGAAATTTGAGACAACTCATGGCGTATGTAAATATTGGCTCGCTGTATGGTTTTGAGTATGACTTGCGAAAAGTTGGTGCAAATGCCAGGGCGTCGATTATCGTGATTAGAATGATTGCAGATAGCGGGTTGTTTGTAACAGCCCAGAGAGCCAGCGCCAACACACAGCCACCAAGGCACAACCAGTCTACCAGGGGAAAGTCTCTTTTTCCTTTTACCAACGCTAGTCCAAAGATGGAGAAACTAATAAAGGCAGTGAATCCTGTCACCCAAGCACCGGCTCCGCCCCCTCCTGCTATTTGTCCAATAAAGGCTATCCCAGTTAGTACACCCCATACTAACCAAGTGAAGGCGTGTGGCTTTGTTTTACCACTAAAGATTGTACGGAAATAGGGGATATAACCAACAAGCCCGATGGCAATAGCTAGAATACCTAGTGCGTCATTCATGGTCTTTTCAATACCATTTCTATCTGAGGTAGAGATTTTATATAATCTGGGGCACCTTCTTCCTGAGGAACGACTGTATCTGTTTTTTCAAAGCCGAATCGTTTATAAAAGTCGATGGCGTTCTGGTTGTAACTCAGGACCTCTAGATATATGCCTTTTTCACTGCCGAGCCAATCTAAAGCTTTTTTCATTAGCATTGTGCCCAAACCTTTACCCTGAAAGTTCGGTTCTATGTAGATACTATTGATGAATTTTTTACCGTCATCTTCCGTAGATGCGATCACAAAGCCTACAGTTACATTATTAATTTGCGCCGTGTAACATATCCAGTTTTCATCATTCTTTGCTAGTTTGCCTTTGAACCATGCAATTCGTTTCGGCACAAACTCACCATGCAGGCCTTTGGCATTTATTTCTATGTCTCTTGGGCTGATACCTAGCTCTGGGTTTGGATACGCATCAATCCAGGCTCTGTCCCTGATATCGCAAATAATTTCTGCCTCATCAGGAGTAGCGCTTTTTATTGAAATTGTCTGGTTATCCTGGTTCATCACCGTGAACATGTCCCGTGTAAGCATGTCCTGCATGTCTTGAGAGTCCAAAAATAGCGTATTCAGAAGCCATTAACCGCAGTGTTGGGTCTTTACTCTCTACAGTTGGTTCCGTTTGTTCAGTAGGGCCATCTTCCGGAGTAGCTTCAGTACCATCATCTCGCTCGTCTTCTGGTTTGGCTCCATGTTCTCCTATCATAATCAAATTATAACAAAACTGTTGACTATTTCCGCTACTACGTGATACTATGTAGTGGTAATAAGTAATACTAAGTAGGAAAGGAATACATTGGATAACATAACAGAAATGCTAAAAGGTGTTCTGGAGGGCTGTGTACTAGAAGTCATCAGCCGTAAACCAACGTACGGCTACGATATAACTCAGCAATTGCGTGAGCTAGGCTTTGCTGATGTTGTCGAGGGCACCGTGTACACGATTTTGGTAAGGCTAGAGAAAAACGAACTAGTCAGTATCGAGAAAAAGCCGTCCGAAGTTGGTCCGCCACGGAAGTTTTATAGCCTAACACCAGCAGGTAAACTAGAGCTAAAGACCTTTTGGGATAAATGGAAGTTCGTATCATCAAAAATTAATGAATTAAAGGAGAATTAAAATGACAAATTTTTTAGAAAAACTAATAGGTGACAAAAAAGAATGGCGAGCAATGGAGGCACGTGCGAAAGCACTTCCAGAGGACTACACTTTTGTGTATCACAAAATCCAACATTATATGTGGAATCATGCCGCCGGTTCAGGTATGGATATGATAGCTATCTTTAAAGATTTGCTCGTACTATTTGAGGAAGGTAATGCGAACGGCAAACAGGTACTAGAAATTACCGGTGATGACGTAGCATCTTTTTCAGACGAACTTTTAAAAAATGCAAGAACATACACAGAAGATTGGCACAAAAAGTTAAATAGCGACATTGAAAAGCGTTTTAACAAAAAAGATTAAGCTATTTAAGGCCATAATTGAAAGTACAAAAAAGCCAGACACAAAGTCTGGTTTTTTAGTGAGTAATGCATTTCGACCTAGCAGGATATTTGCTATAACGTACTGAAGTTTTGTATAAAAAACTACAAGCAGACCCCTAAGCATTCTTTAATGATTACTATCTCATACTGTTCTTGACACGAGAATAAATAGTTAACGGAAGGAATATATGTCTACAAAACATCAGCACTCAGATGAGTTCGAGGAGCTCTATCTGAAAGAAAGAAAGAAAAGTTCAATACTGGTTGCAGTCGTTGTGGTGCTAGCACTTGCCACAACAGGAAGCCTCTTATGGGGTATAAACAAAAACTCAAGTACAGCACAACTACCAACAGGTGCTCAGTCTCAGGGCTTTGGCCAGGGAGGCCCTCCTAGCGGCGGAATGAGGATGAATATCAAAAGCTTTTTCAAGGACGACGGTTCTGTTGATAGTGACAAGGTTGACGAGTTGACAAGCCGTGCTCCATCTGGGGCTGGGTCACGATTCACGGACATGTTCAAAGAGCAGGCTGACAAGGCAGTTGAGGATGGTGATATCACCCAAGCCCAAGCCGATGATTTGATAGCAAAAATCAAAGCAGCAAGCGAGTCGTCAGATGGTAACTAATCAACCAATCATCGAGCTTGAGAATATAAAAAAGACATATCGTACTTCGGCTGACATCGAGACAAAGGCACTACGCGGAATCAGTCTTGCAATCAACGAAGGTGATTTTGTCGCTATCATGGGCGCTAGCGGGTCTGGCAAATCAAGTTTGATGAGTATCATAGGGTTGCTAGATAGGCAGTTTGAGGGTACGTACAAGCTAAATGGGAAAGAGATTGCTGAGTTATCTGACAACCAACTTTCAGAACTTCGCAGTGAGAGTATCGGGTTCATCTTTCAGCAGTTTAACCTGTTAAAGCGTACATCTGTTCTAGAAAACGTGTTACTGCCGACTACCTACAAAAGCGGTCCAGATGATGAACGCCGAGCACTGCAGGCGATTAAGCAGGTAGGTCTAGAAAAGTTTATAAATAATCACACAAGCCAACTCTCTGGTGGTCAGATGCAACGCGTGGCGATAGCGAGGGCCCTCATGATGAATCCCTCTATCCTACTGGCGGACGAGCCAACTGGAAACCTTGACCACAATACCGCTCACGAGATTATGGAATTGTTCAAGAAAATTAACAAACAAGGCACAACAATCGTTCTGATTACCCATGAAGATGATATTGCTGACTTTGCCGACCGCAAGCTTGCATTGTTTGACGGACAATTCAGAAAGGAGCGCTCACGATGAAAATTACATCTCTACTAAAACAAAGTTTCAAGAGTGTATGGTCAAACAAAGTTCGTAGCTCGTTAACTATTCTAGGTATTGTGATTGGTATTGCGGCAGTGATATCACTAGTTGGCCTCGGGAAAGGTCTACAGAGTAGCGTGACTGGTAGAATCAGTAGTCTAGGCACCACCAACGTTACTATTCGTTCACAAGACCCAAATCGGGCGACAAGTCAGCGAGGACTCGGAGGAGGCCCTCCTGGCGGTGGCGGAGGTATGCAAGGAGGCTTTAGTTTTGGTGGTAGCTCAACGGCTACAATTACGACTGCCGAGTATGATTATATAAAGAGCCTGAAAGGCATAGCGTCTGCGTCGCCAAATGAATCCACACAAGTGGCTGTGACAAAGTCTTCTACCAGCGATACGGCATCCCAATATCAGGTATATGGTGTGGACACCGACTATCTAAAACTCGAGGACCTCGAAGTTTCTGCCGGTGCCAATATAACCAATACACAAGTTTCGTCATCAGAAAAAGTTGTGTTGATTGGGAGCAAGGCGGCAGAGGAGCTCTTTGGTGCTGAGTCACCTGTTGGACAGTCTATCTACATCAGTGACACAGAGTACAAGATTGTAGGCGTTTTCAAGAGCAAAGATACCGAACAAAGAGCTCAAAGCGGTTTTCCTGGAGGTACCAGCCAAGCCACAAGTAGCTTTGTAACTGGTTACAAAACATGGTTGAGCATTGCCGGCACGGAAAAACTGAGTTCTATCACAGCAAAAGCAGATAGCGAACGCGTAGTCGATACAGTCGCAAATACTATTGAGCAAAAGCTCTACACGGACCATGGTGTGACAAAAGACAAAGCTGATATTGCGGTGTCTACTAGTAAAGACCTGTTGAACACAGTTAGTAGCGTCACGTCAGGCTTTACTGCAACTCTTGCAGGTATCGCTGCCATATCCCTCGTTGTGGGTGGCATTGGCATCATGAACATCATGCTGGTTACTGTTACCGAACGTACCCGTGAGATAGGACTACGTCGTGCACTAGGTGCAAAACGGCGTCATATAGTCTACCAGTTCCTAATCGAGTCTGTGCTGCTCACACTAATAGGCGGGCTCATTGGAGTAGCAATCGGGGTTATCTTTGGCTCCTATGCAACCAGTCTGCTCAGTAGCGGGTTTGGTGGCGCGGCGGGTGGCTCGGAGATAAAAGTTACCATCGATACAACTACTATTCTGATAGCCGTCGCAGTATCAAGCGCCATCGGTGTAGTCTTTGGACTATTCCCAGCCCTCAAGGCTTCGCGGCTAGACCCTGTAGAAGCACTACGTTACGAATAAAAAAAGAAAATTAGCACCTTTCAATAAAAATAGAGCCCTATACTGGGCTCTATTTTTTAACTATAAGCTTATTTGATTAGTAAGCTTTTTTCGCGCCATCTTTTACTGCTTTTTCAGCGTTGTCTTTTGACATCATCGCACAAACAGTTGTTCCGCATTTTGCGTGCTTGCCTTTGGCCATGTAGCCGCCTTTTTTAGTTTGTACAATCTCTGGTGCTGACAATTCAACGCCTTTTTCCTTACATTTTACGCAATATCCTGTAACCATATCTGTCTCCCCTTGAACTTTCTATTGTTCATTATAAATTTGGTGCCACATGTTAGACGTATTTCAAACGCTTAACACTGACGATGTTGATGAGTATAAACTAAAAGCGCTAGTACAGCAATTTAATCTTTCTGGTTCAATGCTTGCCGAGCGTAGTCTCTAAGTGCCAGCTAGTACCAGCAGCTATTCTTTCCACTGGATTGTATTATCTTTATCAAACAAAAGCTTTATAGTATGCTCTCGCTTAGAAAATACAAACTTACGACTATGCTCCTGGAGGTCAAGTTCTATGACCTGTTCTTCAGGGAAGCCTTCTAAATGAAACGTGAACTTCATAAGTTTTGGATTCTCTGAATACAACCCTCTGGTCTCTTCCCAGTCAATTTTACCCAACTTTTCTAAGTGTCTACGAAATATAAATACGACATGCTCAAACATGCCATCATCTATATCCATCCATACATCTATGTCAGATTGTTTGTTATGTAAGCCTGTCGCATACGAGCCTTCTAGCCACATCGCATGAACATGTCTATTCTTACGCATATCCAATGAAAGTTGATTTACAATTTCTTCTAGGTTCATAAGTTAATAATAACAAAAAAAGAACTATCTGGTCAGCTACTTTAATGTGAAGCCACCATCAACCGCCAGTACTTGTCTAGTGATAAATGATGCTTCTTCGTGGATTCAGCCACCAGACGATGCAGAGCTTCAACTTTTTGACAATCACTAGACTGAAAGCTGAGCCAAGGACTCCTGTCTATTAAGCCTTCTTTGTGGTCACACCAGTATCCCTAAATGGCTTCCCTAACTTTACGCTAAGTAAGTGACCTACAAATATCTCAAGAGCAGCAGCTAGCGAATCTACCTCTTCTCTTGTTGGACGTGGCTTTTGTCCGTGCACAAGTTTACTTCTTAAGGTGTAACATTTTTTTATAAAAACGTCTGGTTCCAGATTAATATATTTTGTACCTTTAAGTTCTTTAGCTAAATCTTTACAAGCATCTCCTATAGACTGCTTTTTTAAGTCGTTAAGTGCACCGAGTATAGAATTAGTCTCATATTCGCCCAGTTCGTAACTTTTGGTTTCCGTACGTAATTTATTAATCAATTCGAGTGCCTTGCCAGTTCTATCTTTACGATTTACGAGTGTCTCCACAGCCATCATTAAAGTCAGAAATCTTGCATCTGCAGCAGGTTGAGAAAATGAAGCAGAGTATAAATCATAGGCGAGCTGCTCCTCTAGTTTATTATCCCAACCTTGCTTGCGTGACTCTTGTAGCGTAAGAATTGTTTCATCTAAAGGTATGCCGACCGTAAAGTCCACTTTAATTTTCCCAAAAAGAGGAGAAGGCTCGGTTTCGTAAACCATTACACCATGCACATCGTTCAGAACACGCCTACCGCCTTCAATCTGTTGTGCCCACTTAAGTCCTTCTTCCGTCAAGTTTCCCTGTGGCGCTCTATCACCAAAATCGGCACCTATACCCATGTACGCAAATGCAGTTTCTGCTGCTGTTCGCCATTTCTCAGCACTATCGTTTGCTTCTTTTTCAGTATTGAATGGGCCACCTATAATTGACAGCCTGCGTCCGTCCTTGAGTGATTTGTATTCTTTTGTTTTTTGGTCTCGCTCAGCTACTTTAAGTGTAATAATAGGCGATTCGTTAGCTGGTGAGATTATAGCCTCAGTATCATCACTATTAAGATGAAGCCTATCTGGGAGATTAAAGCGTAATCGAAAATTATGTGTTGATTCTTTGCTCATGATTTTTTAGCCTTTTCTCTACGGTATGTATTTACTGCATGTTCAATAATGTATCTCTCCTCATTATCAAAAACTGTATTTCCAGGGTTTATTTCAATTATGTTCCAGTCTGGCTGCATTTTGTAGCTTCCAAAGTATGCCATTAGTGTTTCTGATGTCCAGCATACTTGGGTGAAAAGACTTTTAGCGTAATCTTTATTTTCATAGCTGTTTGTACCGTCACGGTAGTCACCACTATGCTCTGATTTATTGCGACTGTTCGCAAAGTCCGTTTGCCACGCTGCTCGCTGTTTGCGAGCCAACTCTACTACATCTTTATGCTCAGGGAAATTCCTAACGAACTTCTCAACTTCCTTCTCAAAGTTACTTTCTTTGCAAAAGAAAATGCTAAGATTCCAGCCCATACGAGTTAGATAGTTCTGTACACGTCCTTTATAGTAACTCCATAGATTTGCATATAAACCTTCATAAATTGTACGTGTCTGACTTATATTCCTATCATCAAAATCGGCTGCGGTAATTAGTTGGTAATACATTAACGCAGACTCAAGCTTATCCATCAGTCTATCCGCTAGAAAGTCCACCTCATCTATGTCATCTTCACTAAGCTCCAAATGTTTTACAATCTCTTTAGCAAATGCATGAGGTTTATTAATTTTAGGGTCATCAGGCCCCCAGCTAGACCTTTCTTTCGCGGAAGGTATCCATATTTTTTGGCTTTGAGCGCCACTATCTTTTGAATTGTTATCTGTCATGTTATTTAATCAGTAAAGCTTTATTATAACAGTGTAATAACGAAAGTGACTCAAGGCGCAAAACAGTATCTATTCAAAAGGCCAAGACAAAACCTGCCCTGGCCTTAGAAAGTTGTCACAGTCTAACTATTACAGTTAGTACAATGTTTTCGTTTTAGTAGACAATTTGTCGTTCTGGTATTGCACCATTATCATGCCATTGTCACCAATGCCTCCATAGTTACAGGTTTCAATCGTGCCAACATACTCGGAGCTAGTTTCGCTACAGTTATCAGACGTTTTGCCGATAGCTGTTTCAGCCTCTGCCTTAGTCATGCCATCAGTTAAGCCCGCATAAGCCGTCTCTACGTTCCATTTTTCTTCTTTCTGCTCCTTAGGCTCATCTTTTGCCTTATCCTCGCTACTGGACGTCCCTGTGTTAGTTGTAGGGGACTTTGTGTCTGTGTTACCACCAGCGGCTCCACCTACGCCGATAAGTACGACAATAATAATTAGCCAGACCCACCATTTTTTGTACCATGGTTTATGTTGATGATGATTATTATGCATATTTGAGCCCTCCTTAGGCTGTTAATTAGTTATGCGCCTGTGGAGTCCAACAAAAAAGGACGACCCGCAGGTCGTCTAAAACCAGTACCAGCTTACGCTAAATACTTTTACGCGAGTCGCCCATTTATAAGCGTAAACACGTAATAATACGTTTAGTTGATACTGGTTTTAGACCATTTTATTATATATGACTTTTGTAAAATACTAAGAGTTTACTGTGAGTTTCACGAATTTTTGTAGGCAAGTCTAAATAAATGAACATAATTTGTTACTAAAAAAAGATAACTGGCGACTATCCCATGGCAACATGTAACAAACTGCATAGTATAATTAGACTCATGAGACAGTTTATTCGTACTTATAGGTTTGTGAAGCTAGTAGACGAAGTAGCAAACCGTTTAGAGGAAGAAAACCCCGAAGGTGATATGCCATTATCAGGGTATAGCGGGTGGCACCCCAATACATTAGTAGTAAAAGAGAAGTACAGGAAAAAATATCCAAAAATAAAACAGTCGGTAGTTCATGTTATATGTGCAGATACGATAAAAAACGACTATCTTGAGGGTAGAACGCAGACGATTAATTCTATCGTCGGAACAAAAATTGACACTCTTTGCATAACTTCTAAAGGTAGAAAACTAATGGATAAGCCTATCGGCACTTTCCAAGAATTTCTTGGGGAGTACGGTTTAGTGGTATCGTTTCTCACAGGTAGTGCATTTACAGGACTAGTGGTATTTGTTTGGAATATAATATCTACATGAGCAAAAATAGAACGTAATTCGTGACAGAAAGTGTCAGTTCATACAATCCCTTTCATTTAACCTCTACTATCATCCCTTATGCTTAGTATGAGGGGATAGTCGCCTATTTTTGAGTATATGAAATAGACTATCTACGAAACTTATAGACATGTTTAGCCCTTTGCTGATATAATCTACACCAGCAGGAACTTAAAGCCCCGAAAAGGGGCTTTTACCTTTTCTAATGAGGGTTATGACACACCCACAAAGTGGTCCTCGGGGTGGGACTCGAACCCACGACCTAGTTCTTAGCAGGAACTTGCTCTATCCACTGAGCTACCCGAGTATATTATTTGTTTTGGGGATTAAAAAAGCCCCGACATACTTTTCGGAGCTGAGACACGGAAAAGTATGGTTTGTTCATACTTAATCCTTTCGTGATGATATTATACCAATCATCATAAGTAAGTTCAACCCCTATTGCCACCTCAGTTTACTTGTTATGCAGGGATAGTCACCCAGTAAATCTATTGACTTATTGTTTCGTCACAGCTATAATTAATAGTACAATTCAGTCCAAAAACATCTGCTGTACATTAGCTAAGTTAGTGTATAGCCGAAGGTTAATCCTGAGCAAATGTTCTTTTTTTAAAGAGGTCATCTGCTGAAGGGATTAACCTTTTTGGATTCCGGAAGCAATAAATAATAGTCGACCTCTTCGAAAACAATTGCGTCGAAGACACTCTAAAATCCTTCGACAAGTCCAGAGGGAGATAAGTCATGTCTGATTTATCAAGGACAAGTAAAAACAAAAATGAAGAAAACTACGGTTTTTCTGAAAAGTGGTCGCCAGAAATAAGTGCGTATGGGTTTACCCAGGTACCAAACATCTTATTAACATGCCAAGGAAGTCTTGGGCTTAAACAAGTAGAGCTCGTTACATTACTCCAGCTCATGAGTTTCTGGTTTAAACATGGTGGAGAAGTGTACCCATCAATATTACGGCTTGCAAAGAGGTCAGATAAAGGGTACTCAACTACTCAACGCAATCTAAAGTCGCTTGAGGATAAGGGCTTTATTAAACGTAAGCAGGTAGTTAATAGTTCAAATAGGTACAACTTGAAACCTTGTGTGAATAAATTATACAAGCATCAGAAAACTTGCACTGCATGTCTAGAGATGTCTCAAAAACGAGGACTACCAGTTGTAAAGATGAGGACAACCCTCCCCCTAAAAACGACCAAGCAAGAAGACTCACCTAAAAGACTAAGAAAAAAGACGAATGGAGAGTTTTCGAAAGCGTCATCTATGGCTGACTTAATTGCCCAGCATCGATACGGAGGCGTGCGATGAGTCACGTAACCACGAACCTAAAGGATAAAACACCTTCAGACGATAGTCTTAAGAATCTTGCTGGGTTTTTGGACATTCTTGTCCAGATAGACCTAGAAAACCAACAATAGTAGAAAAGTATATAAGAGGACATTATAATTAAATTGTAAAGGATTAAAAATGAAGAATAAGCCAAAAAACCCAAAAGTATTATTAGTAGCACGAGTATCAGATGTAGAACAACGGAAAGCCCTACCTGCTCAAGAGAAACGACTGTATGAATATGCAGAAAGAAAAAAATGGATAGAAGATAGGGATTTCAAGTATATAGAGTTTGATGAAACTGCATTCAAGAAAGGCCGCAAAACTTTTAATGAGCTAGTTATACGACCACTACAAGAGGCGAACGAACCGTCAATTGTGGTATTCGATAAGATTGACCGTTTCAGTCGCGACTCATCATCAGATGAAAAGGCGGAGTTGATAAGATTATGTGAACTAGGAAAACTAGAAATGCATTTTCCAAGCGACAACCTCTTCTTTCATAAAGGCTCTCCAGCAGCAGACAAGTTTAGATTAGATATAGGCGTGTCGCTTGCTGCATATTTCTCTGCATCCATTCGAGATAATGTGATGCGACGTTTCGATGAGTTGCTGTCTAAGGGTGTCTGGGTACATCGAGCACCTATTGGCTACAAAAATATTTCTATTCCGACCGAGATAATAACAAAGCCAAAAAAGGACATTGTGATTGATAAGAACAGGGCTCACTTTGTTGTTCAAGCATTCGAATGGCGAGCTCAAGGTATGCCTTACAGTCAAATCGCAAAAGGTCTCATCGAAGCTGGCTATACTAGCCGCAAAACAGGTAAGCAAAAGTTATCGAAGTCGGATATCGAGAAGATGATTAATAACAAATTCTACTACGGTATCATGACGCACGATGGCAAAGAGTATAAGCACAAGTATCAACCTCTAATAGACAGAGCATTATATAATCACTGCCAACACGTTAAAGAGCAACGTAAAGGCTCAAAAACGAAATGGGATAGCCTAAACTTCAACTTTAGCGATATTCTTAAATGCGGGCAGTGCGGACGCTCTATAAGCTCTTTCCGAGCCAAGCAGTGGGTGTATTTGAAATGTGCGAACTCGCAGTGTAGCAACCCTAATACAGCAGAGTCACTCGTGATGGGCTCAATAGAAGCTCTGGTAAAAAAAATGACCATTCCAGAGCATTTAATTGAAAAGGTCATTGAAGAACTCAAGAAATGCCATGATGACCAGCAGTTGTTCTATACGCAATCTATTGAGTCTGTACGCAATGAGTATGACGAAATTGATAAAAAGAAAGCTGCATGGTTCGAAAAACTTGTAGACGAGATAGTAGACCCAAAGAAATATGATGAGATTATTCAAGCCCTAACAGACCGCCAAGAACAGCTCAATGATAGGCTAAATGTTCTAACCAAGGGTAGCAAGGATTTCCTAGTAACAGCCTCCTATCTGTTAGACCTTGTAAATCGTGCAGATGAGCTATTCCAATTAGCTGATGAAGGGCAACGCTCAAAGCTCATCGGGTTCCTAGTTTCAAACCTTCAATTAAATGATAAAAAGCTGTCGTTTACGGTTAATTACCCCTTTAATAAAGTAATTGAGGCAAATGAAAATCCGCCCGAAGGCGGAGAAAGTCCAGTTTGGTGCGGGTGAAGAGACTCTAACTCTCGACCTCTTCCTTGGCAAGGAAGCGCTCTAAACAACTGAGCTACACCCGCATACGCTGACTGATTATACCGAAACGTCATTCATAGTACAACTGAGCAGTTATTTGCTACAATATATCTAATGGCGCCTTGGCCGAGAAGTTAGGCAACGGTCTGCAAAACCGTGTAGACGGGAGCGTTACCCGTAGGTGCCTCCAAAATTTAGTAATAGGAGACTATTGAGATGCGAGAGATACAACGGTTACCAATCGTCGAGAGCGATAGTGTCGAAGAGATAGAGGGTCCTGCAATAGTAATAAGTCGTCATCAACGTTCTGCACCTATGAATGAAAGCTCATTCGGCACGAAAAAACAAACTCGCGTCACAGGTATCGACAAGGCTGGCAACATAGTAGCTGAGCGTGGTTTTTTTGAAAGAACTTCAAGAGCCGGTGTTGCGTGGCAAGGCCTGATGGAAACTTGGAAGGTCAAGCGAGTAAAAGTTGCGGTCGGAATATCCGCAGTAAAGACTACTCTAAGTGAATTTTTTGACCAAGAGATGGAAAGTAAACTATAGTCTATAATACCTAACTATGGGCGAGTGGCGGAATTGGTATACGCGTTCGACTTAAAATCGAATGTCCAAAAGACGTGCGGGTTCAAGTCCCGCCTCGCCCACCAAAATAGAGTAGTAAAAGGTTATTGCTCTTTTTTGTTTAAAAACTCTTTACACACACCGCCGGTTTAGGTACAATGGGTCTCATACGCTATGCGGAGGTTTATTAAAGCCTGCGTGCGAAAAACATCAAGTAACAATAACTAGGAGAAATTAAATGGCAGATTTCGATCGAACCAAGCCTCACGTAAACGTCGGTACAATGGGTCACGTTGACCACGGAAAGACTACGTTGACTGCTGCTATCACTACAACACTTGCAGCCAAATTGCCAAGTGATGTAAATAAAAAAGTTGATTATGACCAAATCGACAACGCACCAGAAGAAAAGCAACGTGGTATCACGATTGCTACGTCTCACCAAGAATATGAAAGTGAAACTCGTCACTACGCTCACGTTGACATGCCTGGTCACGCCGACTATGTTAAAAACATGATCACCGGCGCTGCGCAGGTTGACGGTGCTATCTTGGTTGTATCTGCAGCTGACGGCCCTATGCCTCAGACTCGTGAACACGTACTACTTGCCAAGCAAGTTGGTGTTCCAAAAATCGTTGTGTTCCTAAACAAAATGGACATGGCTGACGAAGAACTAGTCGAACTAGTTGAAGAAGACGTTCGTGATCTATTGGAAAAGAACGGTTACGACCGTCAAGCTCCAATCATTAAGGGTTCTGCTCTTAAAGCTCTAGAAGGCGACGCAAAGTACCAGGACGCTGTCATGGAACTAGTGAAAGCTATGGACGACTACATCGAAGAGCCAAAGCGTGACCTCGACAAGCCTTTCCTAATGCCTATCGAAGATGTTTTCTCTATCAAAGGTCGTGGAACTGTTGCAACTGGTCGTATTGAGACTGGTATCGTAAAGATTAACGACGAAGTTGAAATCGTTGGTATCAAAGCTACTCAGAAATCAGTCGTAACTGGTATTGAAGCTTTCAAGAAAAACCTTGACCAAGGTCAAGCTGGTGACAACGCTGGTATCTTGCTACGTGGTATTGAACGCGAACAAATCGAACGTGGTCAAGTTATCGCAAAGCCTGGTTCTGTTAACCCGCACACAGAATTTGACGCTGAAGTATACGTTCTAACTAAAGAAGAAGGTGGACGTCATACTCCATTCTTTAAAGGTTACAAACCTCAGTTTTACTTCCGTACTACTGACGTAACTGGTGAAGTAGAACTACCTGCTGACAAAGAAATGGTTATGCCTGGTGACACAATTACCTTTAAGGTAAAACTACTTGCTCCTATCGCTATGGAACAAGGTCTACGTTTCGCTATCCGTGAAGGTGGCCGAACTGTAGGTGCCGGTGTGGTAACCAAAGTTACTAAATAGTAGCAAAACTTACTAAAGAAAATACCTCCTGCAATAGGAGGTATTTTTGATTTGCAATGAATTGGGAGTGGCCGTATAGGCCACTCCCGGGTGGTTAGCTGTCGCCGTATATCCAATGCGTCCAAGCGTCTGGAAGATTGTCCAACAGCCAGCCTTGAATGCTGAGCACTAGGGACAGCCCAGCAATACCGAAGATCGCGACGACGAAAGGATTTGGCCAGATAGCTTCGCCGATGTGATAGCCGGCGATAAAACCACAAATAGCTCCTATTACCCAGTAGGCGTAGAACCGAAATTCCCAGGCCATCAGTGCGATAAGTGCGAAGACGAACAGGAACACGAGCGCCACCATCACATAACCAAACGTTAATGAAGGATCCATAACTTCTCCTTAGAGAGTAAAGGGTTTACAGAAAAACGTTATAATTTATTTATACTATAAAATCGTTAAATAGGCAAAAACCCCGCCTATGTCCAGAGACATCAACGGGGAGTCTGCGATGGACGAGCGGGGTAAAACTAGGGATTGAGGAGCTTTGTAAGCATGCATGCTATGAGCAGTAGTCCTACGCAGTCCATGAACGCAAAGACCTCATCTTGCATCGAAAAGAACCTCTGATACACCGACATAATCGGTGCGCGCGCCTCAGGCGTCTTTCCATACTTCTCCCTTTTCTTGTTGAGGTCAGGGAGGAGTATGAAGTGCTCGGCTAAGAGAATCAACAGAACACCAATACCGAGATAAAGCGCTAGTGCTAGCCACATCTGATTCTCCTTTCAGAGATTGTCGAAGGTTAGGAAATCAGTTTTATGAAATCTCCAACCAAATCGGCCAGTGTTGCAACGATTGTTGCCACCAGCATGACACCAGTAACCGCAATGGCTTTCCATAGACGATCAGACTGCCGGTCAGTTGATTGCGTCATAACGCAAGGCTCCTTGTCTGTGAAGTACTACCTGTTGGTTGTTAAGGTTGAGCCTCATTATACCATCAAAACAATATCATGCAACTTGCTATATGGGGTGATGTGTGTATAATGAATATCGTATTAACAATAATCATATCGAGAACTCGGTCAGACATGAGCCCTAGGGACATGAATCGAACAGAGGTTACGGTATCGTACATAACAAGGAGTTACAATTATGGCAGAAGCATCTGCACAAGTGCCGCGAATTCGTATTCGCCTAAAAGCATATGATCACAAAGTGATCGACCAATCAGCAAAACAAATCATTGACACTGCCCTACGTAGTGGTGCACAAGTAGCCGGTCCTGTACCGTTGCCTACACGTCGTTCTACCTACACAGTGGTCAAAAGTCCACACGTCTACAAAAAGGGCGGAGAAGCCTTTGAAATGCGTGTACACAAGCGTCTAATCGACATTTCTGGTGCGAGTGCCAAAACTATCGACAGTTTGCAAAATCTCCCTCTACCAGCAGGTGTAGACGTCGAAATCCGAATGTAGACAAAAAGCTTACGTTTATCTGCTATAATTGCGGTGATGAAAAAGCGAAAAAGAAAAATTCTACCAGATGAGACTGATGGTGCATTTTTACTCAAAATAGTCATATATGTCATATTGGCTTCTGTTTGGATAAAGTTTCAAGAACCACTAGACCTATTCGTTATTGGAATCAACGGAATACCAATCGGGCTATTTATTGGTTTAATCGTTGCTAGTCAAGACAGGTTCCAGATAGATAGAAAAATAGAATATGTAGTGTTGATAGTGATGACTATTATCACGTACTTTGTTCCTGCTGGTATATTGCTGTAAAAAAACACCCCGCAAGCAGGGTGTTTTTAAATAGTTAGTCAAAAACTATTGAGTTTCTGTTGTTTGACTATCGATTTGGTCGTATATAGAGTTTACACGTTGGTTTGTGCTGACTGACAGTAGTGCAACCGCAACTACCGCAATACCTATAATAATCCAGTAGAGAGTGTTAATGTTTGGTTCAACTCTCCAAAAACCTTTGTTAGTGCTTTTTTTTGCAACACTTCGTTTGACGGTTGCTTTTGCTGTTTTCTTTGTAGTAGTTTTCTTTCGTGTAGCCACGCGTTTATCTCCTATATTTTTTGATGATAGCATTATGACTCACCTCGGCCAAAATTACAATTCCTTTTATGCTTAATAAAGTTTCACTAATCTGTTGACATAGGGGTGCCGTAACTGTTACTATGAAACGAGCGATTTTTTTAATTAGCAAGAAATAACAAACAATTCTTGGTGAATCGGCAGGTCCCGCGAGAGCAGGATACCACCGAAAACCAAGAATTTTAAATGGGAGAAGAGCATGAAAACTCTTTTAGGCACCAAAATTGGTATGACCCAAGTCATCAGCGATGACGGCGTTGCAACACCTGTAACGTTGATTCAAGCTGGTCCTATTACTGTGACTCAGGTAAAGACTGTCGAAAACGACGGTTACAACGCAGTACAAGTAGGATTTGGCAAGGGTAAGAACCTGAGCAAGGCCGTCGCTGGACACGTAAAGTCCAGCAAAACTACCCCCAAGCATCTGCACGAAGT
>JAUSMW010000025.1 GCA_030645815.1 Candidatus Saccharimonadota bacterium | reverse complement strand
AGGTTTTCCTGTAATAGTTACACATTTTGCTTTTGCAGCTACAATATCAAATTTCGATGGATCAACCCCTGCTCCTACAGTCTGTGCAGCGACTATGACAGGACCAGGGTCCATCTCGGAGGCAAGTTCGCTATGATAGTAAGGCAAAGCAATCATTGCAATACCAGAAGATTCTGGGGAAATAGCAGCTAACCTTGGTTGTAAGAGTTCATAACATGCATGCATCCACTTGCCAGCTTCTAGCATTTTGGGTAAGTGACCTCTGTCTACCATCGCAATAGCTGCCTCAGAATATTTTGACATGGACAATGGGTCAACACCCTTTGCTACTGCAGATACTGTCAAACCTGTAGCTGGGTCGATAGCAAATCCAGCCATAGTATCAAACGCATATTCAACACCATAACTAGTTGCAGTGCGTTCAAATTGATCTAGTTTCCCCTCCTGTTGGTGTGCAGTTCTACCTCCCGAAGCCTTGGCGTATCTAGCTTGCAATATTGCAGCCTTTCGTAAATCCTTAATCTGTGAATAATAGGGATATTCGTCACGTCCAAAGCCATCATTATCTGGGGTTCTCACTGATAATGGCATATCAAAAGCGAAGCCATCAGTTACCCACACAAGAGCATTCTTCACTCCGTCCGCATGCAACATTTCAACCACTCCATTTGCGAGCTTGCCTGCTGTCTCATTTACTCTTACTGTTTCTCTCTCTGACATAAAAATAGTTACTTATACTAGACTTTGGTCCAATCTCTTATTGCAAAAGTTTCTGGGTCAAATTCAAAACCCAATAAATGCAAACCAAGTTTATAGCCCTCTTCTATTACGGCAGCACCGTCTGGATCTGTTAATTCAAGAATTACGCCACCTATGCCTCTAGAAAAATCCATAAGTTTAAGTTGTCCAACCGTAGCTTCTGCAAGTGCTAAACGAACATTTTCAGGCATTTCCTTTAACTTCGCCTCTTTAGCATTCGCAATAATAATCTCCTGACCAGCAAGATGTAACAACCCTTCATGAACTTTGGGATCATATTTAACTTGGTTATTCT
>JAUSMW010000018.1 GCA_030645815.1 Candidatus Saccharimonadota bacterium | reverse complement strand
ACGGTATACTCTCTTTCTTCCAAAACGGGAGAGGCGGTATTGGTGAGTACGCCGGGAGCGAAGGCTTTGAGCGTGAGGGCGTTGCTGCTAAGCTGAGTGATTGTGCCGGTTAAGGTGTTGATCTTTGATGGTAGATTGAGGGTAGAGGCCTCAAAAGTATTACCCTTGAGAGTGCGCAGATCTACTTGACTACTGATGGTGATAGATTGGCCGACCTTGATATCTTGGAGGGTTAGTTGTGCCGGGGGTTGGGGAGGAATTGTTTTAAAGAGATAGTTGATGGGATATATTGGTTGGGATATTTGGGTTTGGTCTCCTATTGTCACAAGGTAAGTGAGCGTGACTGTCCTGGGAGTGGGTAGGGGTGATGATGGAGTTGCCGGATCTAGTACTGGAGGTACCGGGGGAACGGCACTTGGCGTTGTAAGAGTTTGTTTTTGAGTGACAGTGAGCTGGTTGCCCTCAATTTTTTCAACTACGCCGGTGAACGCCATGACGGGTTGGGTAAGGTAGAGAGTGTTGGGGGAGACATAAGCTTTGCCTGAACTACTTTTGTTGGAATATTTGAGGAAGAGAAAAACTGCCAGAGGAATGAGAAAAATAAGAATAGCGATAACGATTATTTTTGTCTTCATTTACTTTTGATCAGTTCTTTTAGTTCGTCTATTTGGGTTTGAAGGTTTTCGATTTCTATTTGTTGTTCTTGGATGGCCTTGACCATATAAGGAATAAAATCTGCTTGACCTAAACCAAGTGCGTCGGGGATTGTCTTTTTTGATCCGTCTGGTAACGTCATAATAGTTTCTCCGGAAAGACTAACTATGTTAGGGAGGACTTTTTGTACGTCTTGTGCGATGAAGCCAGTTTGGAGTGATTGGGGAGATGTTGTACTAATCCAGTTAAAAGTAACTGGATTAAGCTGGGTAATGACTGAGAGGCCTGTTCCATTTGGCAATGAGTTGATATTAGTTTTTAGTCTTTTGTCTGATGTATAACTCCACGTTGCTGATGGTGCGGCATACTGCTGATATGGTCCTAAACCATCGGCAGATCTTACAATGCCAAAATTACCTGTTGTGTTACCTTGACCCATTGACCACCCAGTTGACGTGGTATAGTTGCCAAAACTTACTTGATAAGATCCATAGACTCCTCTGTCTGCGCCAAATCTAGTAGTGCCAGGTGAATGAACGTAGCCATTGGCAGTATTATTTCCGAGTATAATATAACCGACATCCGGTTGGATTAGTAGACCATTACAACAACCACTAGCGTAGGCTACTCTACCGGCCCATTGACCATCGATGTAGGCTTGGATTGTGGAGGTATTATCAGCTGATTGGCCAATGGTGACGCCGTCGTTGGTACCATTGGTGGCAACTGTAAATTGTCTATCTGTAGCTGTAATTCCACTGGATTCTCCAATTTCGACCCTATTTGTGCCGGGTTGAATACGAA
>JAUSMW010000016.1 GCA_030645815.1 Candidatus Saccharimonadota bacterium | reverse complement strand
CCAGAAATCTTGGAGCCACACAAATGTCTAGAATGGCGCTGGGTTGATTTTGATACTATGCCAGAACCGCTATTTTTGGGTTGGACACAGTTTTTCAAGACAGATTTTGTTGATGATATAAAGAAAGAGATGCAGGCTAGTTAGCTTTACTTTTCAGGGGTGATGGGCTACAATTTATGACTGTCGTAGAATAACACATGTGATATCCTACCGATCGGGCGGGCTCAACGCACGCCCCGAACAAGGAAGTACCTATGAAGAAAAGTAGTATCTGGCTCGCTGTCGTTATGGCAGCGGTCCTTTCACTTGTCATGGCCTCATCGGCCATGGCGGCAGTCGTGGTCAACTATCCGCCGGGCCAAACGTCATTTCAGTACGACGTGACCTACCCGGGACCACCCAAGGTTGTTCAAGTTGCAGACCTTGCAACCTCAACCGTCGGGAGTCCAGTCAAGCTCGCGCAGAACTTCAACTCGACATGCACCGGGGTTTTCGGAGCAACGTCATTTTCATACACGCCAAGCGGTGTGTCGGAATTGTGCGTCGTGTTGCTGACCGACAACGCTGGCCCGCCAGTTCAGGCCAGAGTGGTATTCAACAATGTCCTGGCGAACACAGTACCAACCGCGGCCTTCACGGCTAATGGAGGAGTGTTGACTGCAGACGTCAACGCTTCGACATCGACTGACCCTGATATAGGTGACAGCCTCACCTATGACTGGGACTTCGGCGATGGCACAACTGGTTCTGGTGTGACTGCTACTCATTCGTACGCGTCGGCTGATACGTACACGGTCACTTTGACCGTGACTGATAGCCAAGGTGCCACGGATACAGAATCACACGATGTTGTTGTGACTGCTCCACAGATAAACCACGCTCCAACCGCGGCCTTTACGGTCACGGGAGGCGTCTTGGTTGCGAATGTGGACGGCTCGACATCAAGTGATCCAGATGCTGGAGATTTCATTTTCAGCTACAACTGGGACTTCGGTGACGGAACTGCCGCAGGTACAGGCTCATCAGCCAGCCACGACTACGACTATGCACGTCCTTACACGGTCACACTGACCGTCACAGACTCGCATGGTGCAACGTCGAGCGTCAGCCACGCTGTCACTGTGACTGCTCCGGCGCTTCGGGTCACAGTCAGTGACACGAGTGTCTACGAGCCAGACACGGGTTCTACATTCGCGTACCTGGATGTGACGTTGTCTCGCAAGAGCACCAAGGATGTCTCGATTGTGTACAGCACCGTGTGGCTACCACAGCCACTCGCGTGTATTGCGTTCCAGACATGCTCAGCGCTCGCGAATCCAGGTGAGGACTACAAGTCCAAGGCCGGCATTTTGGTCATTCCGGCCGGTCAAAAAACCGGTCAGATCAAGATCGAGATTCTGGGTGATCGCAAGAAAGAGAAGGACGAGACCGCCACTGTCGCACACGTCGACTTTGAAGGTCTCAACATTGTCGGCGCTGGAACTGCCGACATCCTCATCAAGAACGAGGACTGACCGAGTCCAAGCCTGACTCCTCGCACTCCAGCGAGTGAAGTCAACCTACTCCAACACGACATGGATGTCGTTGTTGGGGTAGGCCTTTTTTAGTTTTCAGGAGTATAATTAAATTGGGATTATAAACAAAGGGGGGATTATGGACGAAAACGTAGAAGTATATGAATTTGACGGCGAACTCTTTGAAAATGTTGGCGATTTTTTACAGGCTTTGGCTCATGAGTACAAAGTAGGAGATAGTGAGCTGGCCATTAGTACATTAGAAGACTATGGTTTTGACATATCAGACATAGGGGTTCGTCCAAAGGGCGTTTAATCTATTTTTAATGGTATAATAACTTCATAATAAAGGGAGTTGTTATGGCACAAAGTAAAAGTAGCATTGATTATCACAAAAACGTAAACGTTCCGGGTTATTTGAGTGTGAGTAAAATAATTGCATATATCGTCTATGCCTGGGCATTCATCGCAGTAGTTCTGCTAGGGCTACGGGTCTTTCTATTAGCATTTTCAGCAAATGCGAGCACGCCATTTGTAGAGTTTGTATATCGAACGTCAGCCGACTATATGGCGCCGTTTCGTGATATCTTTCCCGTAAAACCAATCGGAGAAACAGGTTACTTTGACGTTGCAGCGTTGTTTGCAATCATCATGTATCTGTTACTAGCATGGCTAATCTCATCCGTTATTCAATTGATTCAGAACAAAATTGACGAAAAAGCGTAAATAGATGGCTCAATTTTCGTTTGATATTGTCAGCGAATATGACAAGGCAGAAATGAACAATGTTTTTGCTTTAGTGGAGCGCGAAATTGGCAACCGTTATGATTTCAAAGGCAGTCCAGCTGGTATTGAATGGTTGGGTGACAAAGCAGGCCTAAAAATAATCGGCTCGGGCGAGTGGCAAATAGAAGCAGTGCTAGATATTGTTCGCAAAAAGCTAGCCAGTAGAAACCAAAGCTCAAAAGTTTTAGACCTCAGCAAAGCAATTAACGACAGTAACATGAAGGCGACTCAGGAAGTGCCATTTATCGAAGGACTAGACCAAGAAAAAGCCAAGAAGATTACGAAGTTACTGCGTGATGAGTTTCCAAAAGTAAAAACCCAGATACAAGGCGAAGCTGTACGAGTAACGAGTGGCAGTAAAGACGATTTACAATCCGTCATGCAGCTAGTTCGTGCACAAGATTTCGATTTTGTGACGAATTTTATAAACTATCGCTAAAAGTACTACAATAATCTATTGTAATCACAACCAGTTTGTATTTTAATAAGGACAGAATGTACACCAAAACACAAAAAACAGTGGAGTGTGATTGATGTCTGGGCGGGGTGAATTGTGGACCCCGCCGATTGAACGTGTACCAACGCCGGTTAATAAAAATGGTTTGGTTAAAAAGGCTGCACTAGAGAAATTAGTAAAAAAAGAATTTGACACACAGTATCCCGAATCACCAGAAAAGTGGTTTAGCTATCAAACTCAACATCATTTAAATTGGCCAAAAGTTTCATATGCTTCTGGTAGTGTATCTGACTTAACAGAAATACAAAAACTAAGACGGGACTTTCGAGCGCTAGAGCTGAATAAGCTATCTATAGGAAGGCTGCCGCATGATATTTTACATGAAATGACACTTCCACCCGATATGCCTGATGATGATGTTATGTATTTTATTCGAGAGTATGCACATCTTGGTAGTGTGGCTTTTAGGTCCGCAATGTGGGTTATAAAGCTAGATAGACAGTTGCGCAGGCTCAGAGGTGAGTTACCAAGCCAGGGTGAAAATGGCACAGCCAAATCACGACAAAGGGCTATAGGCCGTAATTTGCATAAATACTATGAGAGTGTCGAAGGTTTGGCAAATATACCAGAAGAGTTACATATTGTGAAAATTGATCCAAATAAAAGTTTACGTGTTGTCGCTCGTTCCCTCGGACCATTAGTTCTCAAACCACAACTAGCTTTAGCCTTGTAGGCTGATATAATAAAGATATGAAAGAAAAAGCTATTTTTGCAGCAGGTTGTTTCTGGGGAGTTCAGGCATATTTTGACCAAGTACCAGGAGTTATCGAGACGGTAGTCGGTTATACTGGTGGTCATACTGAGAACCCAACATACGAACAGGTCTGCAGTCATACAACTGGCCACGCCGAGGCGACAGAAATTACTTTTAATCATGAGAAAGTCAGCTACGAGACACTAGTCCGACAATTTTTTCGTATGCACAACCCAACTCAGCTCAATCGCCAAGGCCCTGACGTAGGCGATAGTTATCGAACAGCTATTTTTTATCTGAATGATGAGCAAAAAGAGATCGCTGAAAAAATAAAGAAAGAATTACAACCAAATTTTGGTAAACCTATTGTGACTGAGATTACAAAGGCCAATGCATTTTATCGAGCCGAAGAATATCACCAAAAATATACTGAAAAAACAGGAATAGGTATGTGCCACATTCCCTATGCCTCAATCTAATGCTATACTTTATATAGTATGAATATTCCAACAGATTCCGAGTTTGACCAGTTAATTAGTCGCGCGATGGATGATTTGCCAAAGCGTGATATAGAAAACCTGCAAAATGTAGTCGTAACCTATGCTGACGAACCAAATGGACATCAAACCCAAAAGCTCAGCCTACGCCGCGACAGCCTATTGTTAGGTCTATACGAAGGTATTCCGTTGACTCAGCGTGGTGCGGGTTACAATCTGGTCCTACCAGACAAGATAACTATCTTTAAATTGCCTATTGTAAAATATTGCCAAATTACAGGCACTGATTTGTATGAGCAGATTAGACATACACTATGGCATGAAATAGCGCATTTTTATGGTTTAAACCATACAGAGATTCATAGACGGGAAAACTAGAGGGGTTGCGTGCTTTCGGCCAAAATTGCGATTGCTATAACAAATGCTATTAGCAGTATATATAGGCCTATAAGTATGAAACCAAAATAGTTGAGCCAGTGGACAGGGGCTTTTTGTAGTTTTTTATCACTAAATACTTGTAATTGTCGATATAGCGCAGCATTTCCAACAACTTGGTTGATTGAACCAACGACAGGTATGATTGTTGCCACAGTGGCTACGCCGAAGATTTCACGTTTGCGACCCTTCACGAGTGTTTTTATGCGTTCGTGTGACTCTTTAACACCTTTTTTAGTAGCAGGTTCATCCATGATGAGATATGGCAACAGTGTATAACGAAAAGCCGCTACTATACCAGGGATAATAAATAATAGTGTCCAGCCAAATATCTTTACAGTTGCGAGTAGTTGCGCTAATAGTAGCCTCCAAAAACGAGCTACTACAGCGTCAATCGCACCACGAAAACTAGCTGTTCTACCGGCATCGTTCTCTAGAGCGACATATGCAAACACACCAGATATAAAACTATTGAAAGCGACACTCACAAATATTATAGCCGCAATAATGATGGCGGAAAATGCAACCAAAAACACTACTGTCGCGGCTAGCCACGGGGTCACCTCAGAATTGGCCGCATGATGAGCTGCAGAGTGCGCACTTGCGGTGGTTGTATCCAGCGCAGCGCCTAACATCTGTAAAAAGAAATATAAAATAGGTACAACGATTAAAACAATCGCCCAGCCTAGGTTTTTTTCAAAAAATAACCCAAATTTATCGAACGATAGCGAAAAAGGATTAGATTGATATGCAATGGTTGGTGTTTTTGCTGCAGCCTGTGGTTTCGAAGTTTTTGTTGCCATTTTTTTCCTTTGTTAAATATGACTATATTTTAACACACCAGAGCCTTTACATGACCAGTTACATCTGTTACAATCTACCCCTGAACTAAATTAATTGTAAGGAAAAGAAATGACAAAAGCAGTCGTCAAAATCGGTGGCAAACAACATATTGTTTCCGAAAAAGAGACCCTCTTGGTGGACCTCCTCCAAGATGGAACAAAAGAGCTCACGCTTGACGCGCTTCTAACCTTTGATGGCAAAACCACCAAAGTTGGAACTCCAACCGTGAAGGACGTGAAAGTCGTCGCAAAAGTAATAGAACCTGAAGTAAAGGGTGATAAAATTCGCGTGATTCGTTTTAAAGCCAAAAAACGTGTTCACAAAGAGCAAGGGCATCGACAGAAATACAGTCGAATCCAGGTTACCTCAATCAAATAACAAAAAACGCCCAGTAAAGGGCGTTTTTTAATCCCCATAAACTTTTCACGCTCGTGGTATAATTGGGAGCATATAAAGAGAGGTAAGACAGACAAATCGTGAGCAAACCAGTTATTATTGCGGTGACAAATCAAAAGGGCGGCGTAGGTAAGACAACCTCGGCGATTAATATTGCATATTATTTGGCAAAAAGTGGCAAAAAAACTCTACTAATTGACCTTGACCCACAGGGTAATGCCAGCAGTGGACTGGGCGTAGACAAGAGTAAGATAGAAAAAAGTGTGATTGATTTGTTAGTAGGAGATGCTCAGTTAGGCGATGTAGTGCAAAAGACCAAACACAAGAATTTATCGTTGATTCCAACAACCTCACACCTAGCTAATACAGAGGTAGAGTTAGCAAAATTGAACAATAAATTTGTTCGTTTGAAACAGGGTATTGGCGAGGGTGAAGATTACGATTTTATATTAATTGACAGCCCACCAAGCCTCAGTTTACTGACGGTCAATGCATTGATAGCTGCCCGCTATGTTGTCTTACCGGTTCAGGCAGAGTTTTATGCTATGGAAGGCCTGGGGCAACTATTAGAGACAATGAAATTAGTTCGAAAAGGCATGAACCCAACACTAGAGCTGTTAGGAGTACTAGTAACGATGCTGGATAGTCGTACATCACTATCAAAACAGGTACATGAT
>JAUSMW010000014.1 GCA_030645815.1 Candidatus Saccharimonadota bacterium | reverse complement strand
CAGCAACGACATTTGCCCATCTTGATGCGACAATTTCAATGAACCGTGCGTTAACTGAAATTGGTATCTACCCTGCCGTAGACGTACTCGATAGTAACAGTTCAAGCCTCGACCCTGAAGTCGTTGGTGAAGAACATTACCGTGTTGCTCGTGAAGTACAACGTGTCTTGCAGGAATACAAAGACCTGCAGGATATCATAGCAATTTTAGGTATGGAAGAACTATCTGACGCTCAGAAGCAAACTGTTGGTCGCGCCCGTCGTATCCAACGATTCTTGTCACAACCATTCTTTGTTGCAGAGCAATTTACTGGTGTACCTGGAGAGTACGTGAAACTAGAAGACACTGTCAAAGGTTTCAAAGAAATCCTCGAGGGCAAGCACGACAGCAAGCCTGAAAGCGCCTTTTACATGAAATCCGACATTAGCTCTGTAAAGGCAAAATAATGAAACTAAGCCTCGTCACGCTGTTAGGAACAAAGCTCGATACTGATGTGTATGGAGTGACATTACCTACAAAAGCTGGCGAGATTTCGGTCTATCAAGGTCACGAGGCCCTAATCACTCTTGCAAAGCCTGGTATCATTGCGGTTCGTTACAAAAAGCATGATAGCGATAAGCAAATAGATTATTTTGCGACGAGTGGTGGTGTGGTAGAAATTGAACCCGACGCGGTCAAGGTATTGGTGGACGAAGCTGATCACGGAGATGACATTATAGAGTCCGAGAGCAAAGCTGCTTTAGAAAGAGCGCTGAAACTAAAGACGAACGCAAAAAACCAGATTGAACTAGAGGATGCTGGTCAGTTAGTCGACCGCCACGCGGTTCGATTAAAGGTTGCTGGTTTACGCCGACACAAACGTCGCTAACCTATAGGTGGTGTTGAGCTAGAATCTCTCTGACTTCGGAAACATCTTTCGTTTGCATGAGCTGGTGACGCAATTCACTAGCACCATCAAAATCACGAATATATACCTTGTAAAAACGCTTCAAAGTCTCATATTTACGTTTTTTGTCGCCTCGCTCCTCGTAAAGATTTAAATGCAGGTGCAGTAGTTCTAATAGCTGTTCTTTTGTGTGGATGCCTAAATTTTTTTCAAATGCGAAAGGATTATGGAATACACCTCGTCCAATCATGACGCCGTCAACTTTGTATTGTTTTATAATCTGTAGGCCATGTTCTCGGTTCTCGATATCGCCATTTGCTATTATTAATGTCTGAGGTGCTACCTTGTCGCGTATAGCAACGATATCATGTAAGAGTTCATAGTGTGCAGGTACTTTGCTCATCTCGCTCTTGGTACGCAGATGTATTGTGAGTGCTACTATATCCTGAGATAGCAAAAACTTTAACCAATCCTTATACTCATCAACGCGTGAATAACCCAAGCGAGCTTTGACGCTGACAGGTAGCCCACTTTTTTTTGCAGCCGCAATAATCTCCGCCATCAGGGGTTGGTTTTTTATTAGTGCTGCACCTCCACCTGATTTAATAGCAGATTTGTCAGGACAGCCAGTATTGATATCAATTGCATCGTAACCCATTTCTGCACAGTGCACGGCCAGCTTTTCTATATCATCTGGGTCCGAACCCCACAGGTGGGCAACGATTGGTGTTTCGTCCGTCTTGTCCAACCTACCAGCTACTGCTCTCTCACCTGCGTTTACCCAGCCCGTAGCGTTTGTAAACTCGGTAAAGTATACGTCGGGAGGCGCAGCGCTGGCCACAACATGACGAAAAACTACATCAGTTACCGCTTCCATAGGCGCTAGTATAAAAAGTGGTTTATTTAATTGCTGCCAAAAATTATTCATATATTATTTCAGTATAGTGTAAATAGCTCTTAAAAAAAGAAGACCGCCCGGTCTATCCGTGATGCGAGTTCCGTGAAACGGTTCTCAGCTATCAACAGATAGGGCTTATGGGCGGGGTCTAACCGCAGTAGTGATTTGGTCTTTGTGTCGTACTCAGTAAACGAGCTGACAGACCTCCTCCCCGCTGAAACGTACTGTCCTCCCCCCGGAGTCCGTTTCAGCTACTGCTTTTCGACGTCATGGTGTTTTACGACCATTGACGCGAATCTGGTAACGGCCGAGCAAAACCGGCGAGCCTCTCCTAAGGCTACGAGCCACATTTTTTGCTTTTTACCACTGAGGGCTAAAGCTGCTCTTTGTTACCAAACTGTTAGGTGCTTGTTTTTCGTGTCGCGGGCGCGTGTACGAAAATACATAAGGTGCTTGAGGGCGAGTACAATACTAACACGGATTAATTATGATTTCAAGTCTTTTTCAAATTCTAATACACCTTTGTAGTTTTGTGTGTAGTTAGATATGTCGACAAAGTCGCAGTCAATAATTTTTCTCCACACAGCACGCACTAGCTTTTTGAAATCTTCAAACTCTTGTTCGCTGTATTGTGCTTGTAAACTTGCGGAGGTTCCAGCTTTTGTCGGTTCGACAAATTCTAGGCATAAATCATCAACTTTGTAATCACTAAAATCTCGCGAATTCTCTATCAGTAATCTATAAAACATCAACTGTTGTTTGTATTTGTGCAGTTTAATTTTTTCAAAGTCAGTTGTACCCTTCCATTCAGCCGTAGGTTTTCCGGTTTTGTAGTCAATCACGTCAATAGTTTTCTTTTTTATATCAACACTCATGACGTCGATGATTCCAGTTAATCGAACATCTTCGAGTGATGAACCTTGTTTAGAAAAGTCGAACTCAACTTCCTGTTCTGCGGTAAATTTTTGGTATGAATTATCTAGGTATATGCGCAAAGCATCGCTGCCTTTTTGTAGTTGATGGTTGAGGTCATCTCCGGGTAATCTCATAGACTTGAGATAATTTTCAAAGTCACCAACTACATCTTCGACAGGTCTCTTTTCACCAGTTACACGTAGGTGCTGGTGAGCTTTTTGCAAAGCCTTGTGGACACTAGAACCCATAGCGGCGCTCGCCGATAAACTCTGTGGAAAATGTAGCAAGTTATTGAGCAAGAAATTCATAGGTCCACCACTGGTGACATCTAAAAAGTTGTTGAGATGTGTGGCGCTTAAGCGATAGTTTTTCAGACGTCCAACTAGCAGCTCGCGTAGTGTATGGTCGTCATTTAAATCAACGTGTGATTGCCAGGTGTACTCTGCTGATTGAACTTTGGCTAATGGAGTAGCATCAATTTTTGACACGTCCCAGTTCAGTTCGCTAAGGAAATCAGCTTTTAATAAAGGTTTGCCTGCCAGGTTTTGATTTGAGGTAGATATATGCAAACCTTTCTTTGCACGAGTCATAGCAACAAAAAACAATCGTAGTTTATCGTCGTAACTATCACCGGCTATGCCGATTGGTACGTTTTCTGGGTAGCTTAGTCTACCACTAGGACCACGACTCTTGCTGCCCCAAGTATCATCACTAGCATTCAAAATATATACAGACTCAAATTCTAGTCCTTTTGATTTGTGAGCGGTCATAACCTGGATGGCGTCGTCAATGACTTCTGCGCTATAGTGATTTTTTAGAGTAATGCCGGCGTTTTTTGCCAAAGTAATATAATCAACAAAATCCGATATGTATAGTTGGCTCTGTGGCTTGTACTCGCGAATATTTGTACGGATTGTAGCCAGCGACTGCAGATGAACAATATAGTCACCTGGTTTTTCGACCAAATTTTTGTCTGAAAAGAAATATTGTTTCAACGGCGAAGTGTAACTTTCATTTGTCTGAGTACCAAACAAAATATCAATCATAGATTCTACGGGTATGTGTGGTGAAAGCTTTGCTATTTCTAATAACCAACCAGCAATTATTTTTAAATCACCTTTTTGTTCCAGCATGACCTCTAGCCAACTCTGACGATTTTTGTAAGCGTCTAGGCTGAGCTGCCACAGAGTCTCTACACTGATGCTAAATGCAGGGTGTGATAGGACCTCTGGCAATATTTCATTCACGCCATCAATTGCTCCGTTGTTAATATCTACAACTAATTGCGACAACAACACCAAAATATCGACTGATGCGCTTTCTAGAACGTTTTCATCATGTTCATAGCTGACCTTTACATCGTGGTGATGAAGGTATGGCAAAAAAGCCAAGATATCTTTTTTGCTACGCGCTAGTACTGCAATCTCACTCGGTTTTTGTCCTGCTTTTATAGTCTTTTTGATAGACTCTGCTACCTGTAAAAACTCTGCGGCTTGTGACTCATAAACAGTTAAATCTACGGATTTTCCAGCAGCCTTTTGATGTGCAATGAGACTTTTGTCGACCTCTTTTAGTTGGTCTTCCAACCGGTTTGTTCCCTGGGTTATAACACTACGGGACGATTCCAATATTGTTCCGACACTTCTGTAGTTTTGTTTCAGTGTAATAATTTGTGGATTTTCTAATAATTTTTCAAAACCTAAAATATTGCTAATATCCGCACCCTGGAAACTGTAAACGGCTTGATCATCATCACCGACAACCATGATGTTCGGTGCGTCACCAGTCGGTAGGCTCATCAGACTTGTCAATATACGCATCTGCGCTCCGTTTGTGTCTTGGAATTCATCTACCATAATATATTGGTATTTCTCTTGGAGGTTTAGTCGTAAATCATGTGCAATTTCTAGTGCAACTGATGTTCGCAAAATCATGTCATCGTAATCGTACAGGCGTGCGTCCTGCATAGCGTTCAGGTATTCTTGGTATACCAGACTAGATGCATTCAATTGATCTAGGCGTTTTCGGTTCTTAAATACAAAGACACCTTCTCGGCTTTTTTCTAGCCATTGGTCCTTCCACGCTGTTATTGTATTGGTTTTGCCAGTCTCAGCAGCCGTTTCAGCTGCCTCTCGCAAACTTTGCAGGCATATTTTGTCTAGCTCTATGATATTAGGAACATTAACGGTGTCACTATGATATTTCGATAGGCTATCTATCAGTTGCTGTATTTCGGCAATGATTTTTTTGTCTACTTTTTGTGGCCAAAATGATTGTATCTTTGGTTCAGCGAAATCTATAAATTGTAGTGAATGATGTGCAATACGCTGCAGCTCGTCGGGTGTCAGGCCAGCTCGTTTGAAATCAGAGATGCTAGTTTGGACCTTTTTCATATAGCTGTATTCATTACCCATTTTAGAGCTCAGTGGATTGTTGTGCGGTAGGTTGCGAAAAATACCATACAAGATTTCGTATGTCGACAGCTCATCAGCTGGACGAAAATCTGCACCGCTATAGAAATAATCTGGGTTGTTACTGATGACTTCGCTACCAAAGCCATGGAATGTTTGGATCGCTATTTTATATGCATCTTGTCCGATTAGCTCTATTAGGCGCTCTCGCATAGCCCTAACGCCACTTTCGGTATAGGTTAGACATAGAATGTTACCAGGATTCATATCTGTACAGCGTAAAATATTTGCAGCACGCATACTCAGTAGCTCGGTTTTGCCCGTCCCTGGCCCAGCAATGACAATCACTGGTCCATCTATTTGGTCGACAGCTTGCTTTTGTGCCGTATTTAACGCCTCGTAGCGCTTTTTGTACTCTGACATTACAGTTTATTATATACTAGTAGTATGCAGACAACCTATGACGGTCTAGCACTCGAAGGGCTAGCTCGCGAAAAATTCGGACTTGTGATTGATGTCAAACAGGTTTTGGTTGCGAACGCCCCAGTTAGCCATACTTCCACAGCTTCAGTATTTTTAACAAAGAACAAGCAATTATATGTATTTATTACAGGTCAGGAGCGTCTCAACTTGGGTGATATTCGCAAAATCATTACCAGAATGGGTTTAAAGGCAGAACTTTTTTTGCCGCCTCGTGGGGAAATAGACTATTTTAACGAATTTGCTCGCGAAAAGTTCAAAGAGGTATATCCAGGGCGTTCGAACGTTAGTGATTCCGATTTGGCCTATTACAAAACTCTGACTCCGTATCGTCCCGCATTGATACAGATAGCCGAAGTCAAAGATGGTCATATTTATCAATTTGATACAGATAGCGCCGAAGGCTGGCGCCCGGCGCTATCATTTAGCTATCGAAGAATCAAGACTAGCTAGTCTTTGCTGCTTTTTTAGCAGTGTAACGGTCACGAATTTGGAATAACAAGTATAGACCAATTGCTGTGCCTACTAGGCTACTCAATAGACCACCAAAACCACGTACACTTATGAACACCTGGGTTAGGCCGTATACAGCGTTAATAAGGGTTGCAAGGAATAGTAAGTCCCAGCCTCTCTTAGCTTTTTTAGTGAGTGGAGAAAATGCCACAATGAAAATGATGGCGTTGACAACTAGAACAGCAATACCAACCCATGCTGCGGTTAGCTCTAGTCCTGTATAGCCTACTGGTTGACCCGTGTATACACTAACGGTGTTGGCATAGTTAATAACGCTGCTCGCAAAGCTTACTAATGCGAACAAGCTCCAAGCTGCGAATAGTTGTACCACCCCAAGGAATAACGCAATATATGGCCAATATTGCACCAAGAAGTCTTTGAATCCCTTTGGTATTGCTGGCAAATCTTTAAACAAAGGTGCCAATTGTTTCTCTATTGTATGTAGTGCTTCCACGGATATCTCCCCAATTAAAATTATGTCTTTAGCATATCTCTCAAGAGGTTTTTAAGCAAGTGTGAAAGCTTAATTCTATTCTGCCATCGGTAACGGCACGCCTTGGATTTCACGCATAACTTCACATTTCTTCGAGCCTTCTTCAAATTTTTGACAAACAGCCGGGCGTTGATCATACACGCCGCAATGTTCCCACCCATCACTGTCTGTGACGAGATAATTGCACTCACCTATGAGAGCATATCTTCCTAGACCTGCACCGAGCGGTTCAAAGAGTTTTTCTTTACTGTATACCCAGCTTATTGTTCCTTTCGAAGGATCAATTTGTGCGCTGATTGGGTATGGCGCCTCGGGACGGTCGTACAGCTCTGGACTAGCAACGGTTTGTAAGATGTTTCCACCACGTTTCATAAAATCGTGTTCCTCAGTAGATAAATCCATGACTAATAAAGGGTTGCCTTTACAGCATGCAGCCTGACAGTTATGGCATGATAATTTCTCGGTCATATATATATAATTTCACGTACTATTTAGTATGCAAGCACAAGCATGAAAAAATGAGCCGAAACTGACTCATCTTTTCATGGCTGGGGCTAGTGGGTGCGTTTCAGGACAACTTACAATCCTATACGCTAGGTGTCAGTATGTCTGCAATTGAGGATATACCTTTACGCCCAGTACGCCCTTGATGCGTCTCTTATGCTACAATTTCTTTATGGATAAAGACAACTCACTAAAAGACTGGATAGTCTGGCATGGGGTAAATCTCTTAGCGTTACTGAGCGTTTTTGCGCTGGGATACATCGCAATTTCTGCACTTGGTAAAGACGATTTCATGGGCGCCATTCTCAATGGAGTTCCTGCTATCATAATCATTGCACTTTTGTATAGAACTGAAGAGCAGCGCACTAAATAGCAGTATAGGGTTAGCGGAAGTGTTTTAAGAGAATGAAGCAACTATGCAGTTTGTTTTAACTCATCGTATTCAATGTATCGATTATACTTTTTGATTATTTCTCCTTTAAAATATTGATTTCTTTTTAATTTAATATTTGCATTCTTTTCAAGGAATATGACCATACTACTGATTATCCCATTGGTTATCGAAAGCGTGTCTTTCCTTCTTCCAAGACTCTCTCTTCCGTGCCACCTTGTTTTAAAATCCTCACTTACACTTACCTCCGCTATGCTTGAAGCGCTTACATGAGTGGTATCACATAGTAATAAATAAGAATTAAAATATAATTCTCCAAAATCAGGACAACCAGTATATTTTTGTACCATCTCGCACCTACTTCTAAAATCAGGCATTTTTTTGAGGGGATAACCTAGCTCGCTAATTTCATTAATGGAGGCTTCGTACTTTTTGATTAACACATTAAACATTGCTTCTGTATATTTGGGTTTTGTGTAAGTCTCATTCACAAATTTTTTATATTTTTTTGTGTTATCGAGAGCGTCCTTGTCACTAGAATACATAAACCTAATCATATTTGATTTATCTTCACTGATAAATATGTAAGCGCAGTTAACGTATATTTCTATTAACGGTCTAAGGAGTATCATCGCTGATTCAAGTCTATTTTTTTCAATCAAAATCTTTATACCATCAGCCTGTTTTAATGCAACAAATAAACAACTTGTTGCTGCGACTGTCTTTTCGCTGGGTGGCGCTGATTTAATAGACGCCCTCCAATCTTCATATGCTTCCAGTAAGCCGCTAATTAGAGCACCTAAGTCATCCAGGAGTTTGTTTTCTTCATTTGACATCAGGTTGCTTTGAGGGTTTACGTTTTTCTTTAATCTCTTGAAGAGTCTTACTGTATGTTGATATACCTAAGACCTCTAATGCGGTTTTATTATGAGTTGTTTTTAAGTGGTTTTGGCGTAATAGTTTTATTAATATATCCTCAAGCAACTTGTCGTTCTTTTTCGTAGGTTCTTCTAAGTAATCTGCAAATGCATATGCAGAACACCATCCTACTATTCGGGCTTCTATGCTTATTAATTTTTCAACGAAACTTAATTTTGTATTATTTGCAGCTCGTCTTACTGTCCATATAGCTTTCTCATACGATTCTCCGCTTGCATAGATTCGCGAACCTGTAAACCTAAGCCCTAAGAAAAAAAGACGATTATACATGTCGACCTTGCTCTTCTTCTCGTGACCTTTAGTAGGTATATCTCCTCTTACCCAAAGGTCATGCACTTCTAAGTCCAGCTTATCTAAGATTGCCTTCACAAACACATGTGCATCCATGGCTTCTTCTTTTGTCTTAGTCAGGATTACTAAATCATCGGCGTATCTTACAGCATTATATTTATTTTCTATCAGCTCTTTGTCGAGACTACTTAAAAAAACATTTGCAAACATTGGAGATAGGGGGCTTCCCTGAGCCACACCTAACATTGGGTTGAATTTGTACTCTTCCTTAGTTCTTTCTTTAATTTCTTTGCTGTTGGCTATATCAATTCTTAAGAACGCTTCGATTAAAGGCATAATTGAATTATCAGGTATACCATCTTCTATCATTTTAAGCATTTTTTCTTTATTAATTTTGTCGAAGAATTTTATAATATCTGCTTTGTAAGTCCAACGATTGCCAGAATCATGATATTTATGAACTTCTTTTGCAGCCCGCTCAACACCACCTCCTGAAACATATGCAAAGCTAACCTTATTGGAAATCCTATATTTTTTATCAAGATGTGTGTAGATAAGCTTTTCTATTGTCTTTTGGACGACTCGGTCTCTTACCGTAGGAATTTTAAGTATTCTGTATTCTTTTCTATCACTAATACGAGAAGTATTATTGCCTTTTTCCAAAGGATGCCCTTTGAGTTTTGTGGGTTTGTAGCGACCTGTTTTTATTGCATGGCTTAGTGCTTTAAGTTCGTTATCCAGATTATCGCGGAATTCATCGATGGTAGTTCCATCGACACCATAAGACCCAGGGCTCTTATGCAAAGCCGCCCATGCTGAGCGTAGATTTTCTTCTTTATAAAGTTGAGTTAGAAGTGACACTTTTCACCTTTTTCACCTTAGACCTCTCTGTCCGCTAACTGGGGTGATGTATCGTGTGATTCGTTTGAACTGAAAAGCAATAGTTACTGACATGCTACTGACCACTAAGGTTATTAATGATGAGAGCACCGCACGTCGCAATGCTTTAGAGCCTTCAACAATCGCATCCTTGCGGAGTAATTGTAGCACATTTACGTGCTTAAACAATCGCAATGTTTTCGACCGCTGGTTTGTTGTAAATTTTAGCTGCATTATCTCCTCCTCGGAATCTATACTTGGGTGTTTGGTTGCCACAGAGAGTATTGATGAATCACCAGCAACCATCGAGGGAGTTAGCTTGAACTGAAAAGCAATAGTTACTGACATGCTACTGACCACTAAGGTTATTAATGATGAGAGCACCGCACGTCGCAATGCTTTAGAGCCTTCAACAATCGCATCCTTGCGGAGCAATTGTATTTACATTATACCACCTGTCTAAGTGGACTAAGAATATATCGAAATGTTATAATAGGTGTAACCCACAAGAAGAATGAGCCCACAATAAAACACGAGGACTGCTAGTACCAGCCATAAAGTGAACGGAGAGCGAATAATAAACAGGGTTAAATAGTTTATTTCGGCTCCGTTTTTTTGTTTCTTCTACTACTCAAGACAACTCAAAAACTACCGAAATAGTTAACTATTCATTATTAACTAACGGAGCTTTTCGTAATGACCAATATACTTGGGGTTTTTCGTGAACCCAAAAATAAAATCAACATAAAAAGAAAATCGAATAGAAATAGAGTTGGATTTGAGACTGACCTAAAATCGCCGCTCGTTGGCGCCAAGCGCTTAGCGCTGCGCCCGCGTGCGGGCGTCCTATGCTACTTGATACATAGGACAGATATGGGTTCAGAGTCATGAAAAAAGTAACCATACATGAACCAACGGCCAAAAAAAGCCTCGTGTACGCACAAGCAACTTACTATCCTAATTTTGTTAGGATATGGATACCAAACAAACCAAAAATATACCAAGATAAAAGTACATCTACTGACTCCACTATATATCGCATGGACGTTGAGTATCCATATGAAACAAGCGAAGAGCGTTCTTTGCGACGTAGTCGTAAAAGTATCATAGATTATGCATTGTGTAATGAGTTTGACCTCTTTGCTACATTTACTTTTGGTGAGAACCGCGCTGATGATGATAAGGTAAGAAAAAAGCTAGCAACTTGGCTCAAAAACCAGCGCACACGTAATGGCAAATTTAGATATGTCGTCGTTCCAGAGCGACACAAAACTGGAGAGCTTCACTTTCATGCCCTTATCGGCGGGTATAAAGGGAAAATAAAATTTGCTATTAACCCACATACAGGCAAAAAGATTAAAGATAGCCGAGGAAACTACGTGCGTAATTTCTCGGAGTACAGAATTGGAATCAACTCGGCAAAAACAATCAGTGAAGATTCTGGTGAAGTTAAAACTGCCTACTATTTACAGAAGTATATTACAAAAGATGCCGTTAACACTTTCGGCAAAAATAGACTATGGGTATCTCACGGTCTTAAGAAGCCATTGGTGGAAGAGAATCCTGAGGAATGGTATTTGCATGTAAAGCCTGATAGAGAGCATGCTACAGATTACGGAATAATCTTAGAGTTTGATATTAACAGTAACCCACTCACTGAGATGTTTTCAGAAGGTAAAGTGTAATGTTCTCGGAGCAAGAGCTTAATGTATTCAAAGAGTATATTGAGTTACTTGCAACTATTGATGATATGGAAAATAAGGATGTATAATATGGGAGCACTCCAATATCAACATAATTATCCGAAGTTTTTTTATATTCTGCTCTCAATGGGCGGTTGTACCAGAAAAGTATTCTTCGGAATGTCTGATTTGGAGTGCTACGACCGTCCATTTTTAGTGAGGAGAAATAAATGAAAGCAATAGTACTTGCGAGAGTATCGAGTAAAGAGCAGGAAGATAACAATTCTATCCCCGCTCAAACACGTCGATTAAATGAATATTCAGACAGACACAACTTTGATGTTATTGAAGTATGTCAGCTCGTTGAATCGTCCACGAAAGATAATCGAGCTAAGTTCAATGAAATTATTACTCAGATTAAAAAATCTAGAGAAACAATTGCACTTGTAACAGATACGATAGACAGATTGCAGAGAGACTTTCGGGAATCTGTTGTCCTCGATGAACTTAGGCGTAAAGGCAAATTAGAGCTTCATTTCGTCCGTGAGTCTCTTGTTATTAACCAGCTATCAAATAGCTCTGCAATTATGCGTTGGGATATGGGTGTAATGTTTGCAAAAAACTGGGTGAATCAGCTGAGGGATAATGTGCTTCGTGGACAGGAACAAAAGCTACAAAATAATGAGTGGCTTGGTAAGGCGCCTTTTGGTTATAGGAATCTGGATAAGCCTGATGGTAAAAAATGGATTGAAGTAGACGAGAATGCACATGTAGTTGAGGATATATTCAAATGGTATGCATCCAGTTCATATTCAATGCAACAAGTAAGACTAAAACTGGCCGAAGCCCATGGCATCCACAAATCACTTAGCTCCATCGACAGGATTCTAAAAAACCCCTTCTACTACGGAGTCATGCGAGTTAGAGGACAGCTTATCTCTCATAACTACACTCCCATCATTAGCCAGCAAGTATTTGATTCTGTTCAGAACATAGCTTCCAGGTTTAAAAAACAGCCTTTTAAATACGCAGGACTTCCTTACTTCTATCGTGGATTAATTAGGTTTGGTGATTGTGGATGCAGTATCACGCCTGAAAAGTCTAAAGGTTATGTCTATTATCACTGCACACAATACAAGGGCAAGCATGGCGGTGCATATATCCGTGAAGAAAACCTTACAGAACAACTTCTAGATGCCTTCAGAGCCATCCAACCCACGCAGGAGCAATATGATGAAGTAATGAACGCCTTAAAATCTTCTCACGCAAAGAAAGATGCTTACAAAGAAAAGCAAATCATTCAATTTCAAACAGAACTTACAAAAATAGATGGTCGTATGTCTCGCCTGTATGATTCATATCTTGATGGAGACATAGAGCGTGATTTCTATAAGGCCAAGAACGCCGAATTGAAGCTTCAACGTTCATCACTTTCCAATAAACTCAAGTTAATCGATTCAGCAAATGATAACTTTTATGAAAGTGCAGACAACGTCATGAGATTAGTGAAAAATGGTGCCGAACTCTTTGAAAGTTCTGAAATGGAAGAAAAAAGGTGTTTAATCAATTTGGTACTTCAGAACCTTGAGCTTCATGAACGCGAACTGAGGTGGAAATATAAAAAGCCATTCGATTTGATGGCTTCTTATAATAATGATGACACATGGCTGGGGTGGAGGGATTCGAACCCCCGAATGTCGGCACCAAAAACCGATGCCTTACCACTTGGCCACACCCCATTGGTGCGTTATCAGATTATATCATATCACCCCTGCAAGCTGGTATACTGTATATAAATACATATAGGAGGTTAAATGTTCACATTACCAGAGCTAGATTATGATTACAGTGCCCTATCACCAGCGATTAGTGCCGATATTATGCAACTTCACCACGACAAACATCATCAAACATATGTCGACAAATTAAATGCTGTGTTACAAGGTTCGCCTGACTTGCAAAACAAAACCATCGAAGAGATTCTGACAGAACTGGATTCGTTGTCTTTGTCAGAAGAGACTCGAACTGCGATTCGTAATAATGGTGGTGGTCACTATAACCACTCATTATTTTGGAAGATTATGAAACCCGGCGGCAGCCAACCATCAACAGAACTGCTAGGCAAAATCAATGAAGCTTATGGCGACTTTGATACATTCAAAAAGAACTTTGCACAGGCAGCCCTAGGTGTATTTGGCAGCGGTTGGGTGTGGCTACTGCCAGACCTAACGATTACAACTACTGCTAACCAAGACTCACCGCTACTTGACGGCATTACTCCGGTGCTAGGATTGGATGTATGGGAACATGCTTATTATCTAGATTACAAAAATGTACGACCTGACTATATCGCTGCTTGGTGGGGCGTGGTTGATTGGGACGAAGTCTCGAAGCATTTGAATATTGGTTCGACGGTTTAGTTGAGCCCAACTATACATTCACGTAGGTCACTGGTTTGCCACGAGTATTTTGCTGTGGAGTTAAATACAAGGTTTGTGCCAGATAAGGTCATGATTTTATCTGTTCCACAGTGGAAATTAGGAGCAACAAAATAAATCAAAAAACCTTTGTTCTTTAAGCTAGTGTCGGTGCTGGTGTAATCACTGCCTGCAATATTCGCTACATAGGTCACTCCTACTATTGGCACAGCCGTGCTTGGTTTACATGGTCCCCACGACATCAAGCCGCTTGTACATGCACCCCAATCATCAACGGTAGGTATTAATGGGGGATCATTTCTGACATATTTTGCTATAGCATCATCATATGTCGAGGCCCAGTTATTCCCCGAGTACTCGGACGTCTTCAGGCAAGTTATACTATTCGGTGCACCGCTAGTCGTTTTGCAACATTTTGAACCCTTAGGTAGACAGGTTGAATTCTTTGGGTACGAATTAGACTCTATAGAGTAAGACTTTAAAGATTTAGCATATGCGTCGGCAGTATTGCTGATTGTGGTTTGGTCAACATTGTCTTGGTATGCTTCAAGGCTCAAGATAATAATTGTGGCTAATATACCAATGAGGCAAATCACTACTACTATTTCTACCAAGGTAAAACCCGCCTGAAGGTACTTGTATCTTTTCATAAGCATTATTATACACCTTTACTGTGATATAATTTAAACAAATTATGAGTAGTATTACACCTCGCGACGTTCCCACATCTACGTTTATACGTTTCTGGCTAGTTATGGTTGGATTTGTAGTCACATTGCTCGCTATATTTTTGGCCTACAAAGCAATTATTTTGGTAGCAATTGCTGCCTTTTTGAGTATTGCCCTCAACACACCAGTTTCAGGTATCGCCAAACGCCTACCTGGACGAAGCCGTGTCGGCGCCACTGCCTTAGCGTATATCCTAGTCATGGGAGCGCTACTGACCTTTCTGTTTTTTGCGGTGCCAATAATTGTTGAACAGCTAGCACACTTTGTAAAAACTCTGCCAGGAGTTATCGAAGAACTCACTAGGCAGTCCAGATGGATACATGATTTGGTTGCAAAATATGGCCTAGAACAACAGTACAATGACACACTTCAGAACCTACAAGAACAAGCTACAAAAGCTGCATCAAGCGCTGGTGGTTCATTCGTGAGCAGTATTGGTTCAATAGTCGATGCATTTACTTCTACCTTGTTAGTCATCGTTATGACATTCCTGATGCTAGTCGAAGGTCCTGCTTGGATACGTCGCCTATGGGGCCTATACAAAGACACTAACCGTCGTGAACATCACCGCAAAATCTTTAGCGGTATGTACAAAGTTATTAGCGGCTATGTGAACGGACAAGTTGTTATATCTGCCATATCATCAATCTGTGCGCTAGTAGTGATTATTATATTGTGTACACTGTTTGATTTGCCTGCGAACTTGGCAATACCAATCGCGTTCATACTGTTCATTGCAGGTTTAATACCAATGTTTGGTGCAACTATCGGTGCTATAATCGCAGCGTTACTAATCGGTATTAACGGCATCGGTGCAGCGATTATATTCTTGATTTACTACTTTATTTATCAACAGATTGAAAACAACTTTATCTCACCAACTATACAATCAAAGACTGTCGAGATATCTGCACTAACAGTTATCATTGCGTTGACTGTCGGTATAACCCTATTTGGTATATTAGGTGGTTTGATATCTATCCCTATCGCTGGGTGTATCCGCGTGCTAGTCAATGACTATCTAGAGCGTAATAAAGCTGGTCAATTGCCTACTAGTACTAAAGCTTAGATATACGATACCAGCGAGCGCCGTCGGGTCGGTCTTCTAGACCAATACCTTGTTGTTTGAGCTGTTGACGAAGCGCATCAGCCGCTGCGAAGTCACCTTGCTCTTTTGCATCTTGTCGCTTTTTGATAAGTGATTTTTGTTCATCAGTTATGTCTTTAACATTGTTGTATAAATCTATTCCAAAATAGTTATGTATTGTGCGGTATATATTCTCCATACATACACCGCAAAAATTTGCGTTCTGCATTTTACCTAGATACTCTTCGATTGCACTAATTGCAGATGGTGTTTGCAAGTCATTTCTCATATGTTCCCATATAGCCTGTTCGGCATCTGGACTACCTTCTATATCGCATTTTGTGTCTTTTTCTTGCCAGCTAAGTTCGGCGATATTCCTCCACCTGTTTAGTCGGTTCTGAGCAGCTTGCAAATTCTCCCAAGTGAAATTACCCTCGGTACTGTAATGTTTACTGAGAATCATTAACTTGAACGCATCTACGTCGAAGCCCTTGTCGGTAATATCTTTGAGAGTGTAGACATTGCCTAGTGACTTGCTAATCTTTGTGCCGTTGACTTTGATATGGTTTGCATGAACCCATACGTTGGCGAACTTTTTGCCAGTCAACGCTTCGGTCTGTGCAATCTCATTAGTATGGTGAACTGGTATGTGGTCGATGCCACCTGTATGTATATCTATTTGGTCGCCCAAGATTTCACGAGCCATGCATGAACATTCTAGGTGCCAGCCAGGAAAGCCAATACCCCAAGGGCTGTCCCACTCCATGTCGCGCTTTTCATCTGGTGATGAAAATTTCCAGACAGCAAAATCAGTCGGATTCTTTTTGCCACTATTAGCAACACGTGCACCAAAGCGCAGACCCTTAATGTCCAGTTGTGCTAATTTACCATAATCATCCAACTTGCTGGTGTCAAAATACACGCCATCAGCTATTTTATAAGTGAATCCTTTTTCCTCGAGTTGTTTTACGAATTCAATTTGTTGCTCGATATAATCTGTGGCCCTTGGTAGAAATTCTGGTTTCAGCAAACCCAAGAGTTCGTAGGCTTCGTGGTTCGCGATACCAATGTATTTTTCAGCCACATCCCATGCGGTAGTACCTTCTGACAAGGCGCTTTTGAGCATCTTGTCCTCGCCTGCATCTTCATCGCTAGTAAGGTGCCCGACATCAGTGATGTTTTGCACACGCTTAACCTTGTAGCCTTCCTCTTGCAGTGTTCGTTGTAATATATCCCAGTAAATATATGCTGCCCAGTTGCCAATATGTGGCTGACTGTACACAGTCAAGCCGCAAGTATATAGGCTAATCTCACCTTCCTTGATAGGTTTCAGTTCTTCAACTTTTCTGGTTAGTGTATTATGCAGTTTCATATTCTTGCAATGCTTTATCGGTTGCGCTTACTACTTCGTTTACTATTTTGTCATAATCTTCAAATACGCGAAATCCTGCAGCATATGGATGACCGCCACCACCAAAGTACGCGGCAACTGTTTCAGCGATTTTTGCCTCGGGGTTAGCTCGTAATTTTCCTGTTAGTCGGCCATCTGGGTAGGTTTTGATAACGACGGCTAATTTTACTTTTTCAACCAAACGCATTTCGTCTATAACCAATGCGCCTGGGTTGTATGCGTCAGAGTATTCTTGTATTTCATCCCAAGTGACGTGCACCAGTGCTAGCTGTCCGTTTAGGAAATATTGCACACGCTGTAGTAGTTTGCCTTTGTATTCCAATATCGCGGCTGATTTTTTCATGTATTCTCGACGTGCAGTTTCGATATGTGCAATTGAAGCGCCGAGCTCTACGAGATTTGTAACAACTTTTAGACTATTGGCTGTGATAGCTTCGCTAGTTAGTCCTAGGCTGTCGCTGAGGATTGCTAGTAACATGTGTTCCGCAGCTTGTTCGTTGATTTTCCAGCCGTTCTCGTTTGCGACCTTATATAGTAACTCGCTAGTGGCAACCGCTGGTTCGTTGACCATAATGTTTTCAAATGGCAGGTCGCTCTCAGTCTTATGGTGGTCTAGAACAACAACTGGTTTTTTCTCTAGTTGTGCTATATTTTCTGGCGTCAAAGCCTTT
>JAUSMW010000013.1 GCA_030645815.1 Candidatus Saccharimonadota bacterium | reverse complement strand
ATTAGTAACTGTAATAGTATTACTAGATCCGCCGCCGTTTCCGCTAATCGTATTGTCCGCAAAAGCAGCACCGGCCATTGTTGACGCAATGAGCGCACCGGTTGCGATTGTTCCACCTATTTTAAACATTAATTTACTCATTTATTTTTTTCACCTCCTTTCTTCACCCACCAAAGATCTGGCGGGCTTCCCTATCATATCTATATCGCAAGGATATCCTTTAGCATCAAATCCTAAATAATTTGCGGTGAAATTGTCGGCTACGAAGTAGCGATTTGGGCAGTTCATATTAAAATAATTACGTTGGGGAATTTGTCCTAATTCCGTGTTCTAAAATTAATACACGGACATATTGTATGTCAATTGGGACAAAGAGGACGCTTTTAACTCAAACAATGGCAAAAGATGATTTATTACTTGTTTTTTAGAACAATCGAAGCTAATTTTCTTCTCAAAAGGAATGTCCCAAGCCCAAAAACACTCATTAGGGCAAGTATTCGTAGAGCAACTGGGATTCCGCGGCCTTCGAGCCCGTTGTAGTTGTTATACCTTGTTACGGATTGGGTAAGCGTTTGACCGTCAGCCGGATCTTGTTGCGATTTGTCGCCAAAGATTCGTCCTGCCAAAACCTGTCCTGCAGCTGCTACCGTCTGACCACCAATTATCACTGTATTTTGGCCTCCGCCGTTGCTGTTTACGCCGGAAGAACCGCCGCCGGAGTTCGAGTTTCCGGATGAACTGTTTGATCCCCCGGTTGCCTGTGCCTGCGGATTTGGAATATCCCCTGTGTATCCGGCAGGTACAAAGTTACCAAGCCAGGATCCGAAAATGTTGACCAAGGTCATTACAACTTTACGTCCGTTAAAGTTCGAATTTATAAAGTTGACTACGTTAACAACTACATTGGCATTTCCGGTTTTGATGGTACTGTCTCCATTTGTATTCTTACTGGCCGTGTTTCCACCGGTATTGGCATCTATATTAATGTTATTAGTAATTGTTCCGTTATTGGTAATTGTGGTTGTATTATCAGTATTGGTGTTAACAGTTGCTTCGTTTGTAGAACCCGCACCGTTATCCATATTTACAGCCTGTAATTGGCCATTGGAATCCACAAAGTAGAAAGAGCCGTCAGAGGTGTAAAAGTACGTTCCCGGTGCCGCTCCGGCAATCTGACCTTTCCAGTTACCGGAAACATCATTGATAAACACCATATAAACCGGGTCGCAGCTACCGTTTGAAACATTAACATTAGCAACGTTAACAACATTGGCGTCAACCTTAACGTCTCCCGTTGTAACCGAAGATGCGCCTCCGGTGTTCTTGCTAGTATCGTTTGCTCCGGTTGTGGTATCAACATTTAGATTATTGTTAACGATGGCATTGTTAGTTTGCGTAGTTGTATTGTTGCTGGTAGTAGAAGCATTCGCGTTGTTATCGGAATCCGTTCCGTTTCCACTATTAACAGCAGAAGCCGAACCGGCAGATCCACAGCAGGTTGAACAACCCTCGGAAGCAACCGGAGCTGCTGTCGGTTGAACAATGTTGCCAACCAAATTACCGAAAATATTAACAGTATTCAGAACTCCATTAACAACAGTGTTCAAGCTATTTATAACGTTTGCAACTACATTAGCGTCACCTGTTGTTATGGAGCTGTCTCCAACATTCTTTGAGGCATCGTTGTGGCCGCTGTCGGCGGCAATGTTAATGTCATTTACGATATTGCCGTCGTTGCTTATGTCTGTAGTGAAATTATTATTCGTGGAAGTATCCGCTGTGTTTGTCGAATCCGCTCCGTTTCCGCTATTTGCAGCCGAAGTAGAACCTGCAGCTGAGACCGGTGAACCGCAGTTAATACAATTTGCGGTGGGTTCATTCAAAACAATGTCTCCTGTTTGGTTTCCGTTAACGTCAAATTGGTAAATATCCATAGCAACCGTATTGGCATCGGTTATAATATTCGCAACCACATTGGCATCTCCCGTCACAATTTCACTACTTCCAACATTCTTTGAAGCATCATTGTGTCCGGTGTTGGCTCCAAAATCCGCGTTGTTGGTAACCGTTCCTGTATTGTCTATAACAACCGCAGTATTGTTATTGTCTGTAACCTGTGCAGCATTATTTGTATTCGTACCATTACCTGTATTGGAAGCCGAGGAAGTTGCACATGCATTGCAACTATTCCCCGGTACGGAAACTGCACTTTGGTTTATAGAACTTGTAACCGTCCCGCTTGCTGTCGCATCTCCGGAAGAAATAGACGTATCGCCGACATTTCCTCCGCCATCCTGGCCTCCGCTATTTGTACCGAAATCTGAGAGTAATAATGGATCACCAACCGTGCTTTCGGGATCGGTTGTTCCGATTGGATTATCAACCCCGGCAACTGGATCGGAGCTCGGACTTGAAACCGGTTCCGGGCTAGGGCTCGGACTTCTTATTGGCTTTGGGGTTGGCGACGGACTCGTTACCGCTGCAGGATCCGGAGTGGGACTCACAGTTGGAACCGGACTAGCTTCCGGTGCAGGACTTGCCTCCGGAGCAGAGCTTGCTTCCGGTGCGCTTTGCGCTTCCGCAAACGCATAAGTCGGAGCATGCCCAACCAATATTAAACTAATTGCAAATACTGCTAATAATTTTTTAATTTTCCTAATCATCTTCATTTATCTTTTTATTTGTTATTCTTATCTACTATTAACTACTAACCATGAACTACAAACCGCTTCTATCTTTTTCCTACATTCTTGGAAGGGTATACCTACTTGTATCCCTTAGAAAGTTTTACTTGTAGAGTAAACCTTCCAAGAAGTTCGGAAATTTACTGTTTAGCTAAAAAAAGCTAAAAGTAATAACAACAACGATGAGCTACCAGAAGTTTCTGGCAAGCCGACATTAACATTACCAACGATATTTTCGTTAGCACTGTTGTCAACTACTACAGTTGCGTTAGCGTCACCTGTTTCTACAGATGGGTCGCCATTGCTTGTTGTATTGCCTTCAACCTCGTTATTACCGGTGTCTGCACCAACTTTTACGTCTGCACAGTTACCTGAACCACCACTCCTCGAACTCAAGAGTTCTAAGAATTCTGGATGGCTGTAACCTCCACATTTGTAAGTGTTGTCCTGATCAACTACAGCTACAGATGTAAGGTTAACTTTTGCCTTATTCACGCTGTCTGCACCGTTGCCGGCAATTTTTACC